>DMPD01000227.1 GCA_003456125.1 Cyanobacteria bacterium UBA8156
TTCAATACCTACATCAAGCCCATTGACCCAATTCTCAATGCCCTCAATAAAGAGGTTGGTTTTCTGAAAAGCATTGGACTGGTCAGTGTATTTGATCGCAACGGTGACGGCAAAGCCACGGTCTTGGAAATTGCCGGAACCATTGGCGGTGCAGCGGGCAACAATACTTTGGCCAATAGCATTCGGACGTTTACAACCCTGATTGAGAACATTCAAGGCATCCGTACATTTATTGGCGATCTTGCTAACTTGGGTGAAAATGAGAGCCTCGTCATCGACTTAATCGATCAGATTCGGTTTGACCAACCGCCTGCACCAACCACGTTTATTCCTTCTGCCACCGCAGATAACAAGTTCCAAGAAGTAATCAATAAGACCAAGAACACACGATCAGGCTCGGCAAGCAAAATCGCACAACTTTTGGAGACTTTACAGAAACTCCCTATCAAACCGCTGATCTTTGAAAACATTCCGGGTCTCTTAGCGGGTCAGGATGTGCCACTCATTGGGTTGGACTTGCCAAAAGCAGAGTTTCGCTTCAGTGTGGAACGAGAGTTCCCGATTTACACAGGGTTCCCATCTATTAATGGGCTCTTGCAAGGCTCCTTCGGCCTGACCGTCGACGTTGACTTCGGCTTTGACACTTCCGGCATCAACCGACTGGCGAAGAAGATTAAGGAGAAAACATTTAATCCCAACAATCCGCTGGATATTTTGCTGCCGCTCGATGGATTCTATATCAGCGATCGGGTGAACTTGGATGGTAGCGGGCTCGAAAAGCCGGAACTGACCATGGACGCACGAATTGCTGTAGGTGCTGGTTTAGACTTTGCCAAGATTGTGGAAGGCTATGTTTTGGGTGGCGTGACGGGCTTGGCCAACCTCGACCTTATTGATGTGGGTGAAGTGCAAAACCAGAGCGACGGTCGCATCCATGCTTCCGAGATTGTGCAGCAAGCCCGGGGCGGATTGTTCAACGTATTTCGTCTCAGCGGTGAGATCAACCTCTTCTTGGGGATTTTGGTGAAAGTATTGGGGAGCAAGGTATATGCCCGAGATTTCCCCGTAGCCAAGCTCTTTGAGTTTGATCTTGGACCCACGGGCAAGTCCATTGGTTCGGCATTTGATGGCTACGTAACGGGGAGCCTGGTCTTCTTTGATGCCAACTTTAACGGTCTCCGCGATGAGTTTGAGCCTGCCACCTTCACCAACGGCGACGGTAGTTATACCCTAGAGACTCCTCTGTTTCTATTTGACACCAACAAAAATGGGGTCATCGATCCAGATGAGGGGCAGATTGTGATCCTGGGAGGAGCGGATACTTCCACGTTGTTGCCGTTACTAGTACCGATCAAAGCACCGGCAGATTCAACGCAAATCACACCCCTTAACACTTTGGTGGCCAAGCTATCGGAACTTGATCTCGCTACCGCCGAAACCAAATTGCAAAATGGCTTGGGCTTGGCAATCATTGATGTAGATTTGTTGAGCTTTGACATGCTGGCTGCCTTGAGCTCTGCCGAACCAGCCTTGCAGCAAAATGGTTTGCTTGTACTCCAAGCTAACACGGTGCTGCAAGTTGTGCTGACCCGAACCGCTCAAGCTGTTTGGGATAAGCAGCCGATCTTTACCGATCCCGATCCTGATCGGGAAGACCCACGGCTTCTGCTCATGGATCGGGTGGCTAATGCCCTCCTGGATCGCTTGGTTGAGGGAATTGGTGGCGGTTCGCCGTTGGCTTTGGGCGACCTGATTGCCATTGAGACGTTGTTAAAAACCGTTGTCGTTGGTCCGGGGGTGATCCTGGGCGATCTATTGCAGGCTGAGGCTCCCGACTTGTATGCAGCGATTTTGGCCGATGTGGCGAAGGTGCTGCAAATTGCGAACAATACCGGCAAGAGTGTGAAGGATCGATTGACGGAGTTGGGTGATGAAATATTTCGACCCCTTCTGGATTTGGATGATTTCCCGGCAGGAGGGGCGTTGGTTCCGGTTACCCAAGATCTGTTCAGCCGCTTGACGAGGAAGCTAGCGGAGTCGGCCCGGACGGTCGATCAAGCACGGGAACAGGTACTCGAATCCTTTGGTCTGCCCAGCGATATCGATTTGAGAACCTACAATGCAATTGAAGCGGCAAACAATGGCAGCCTGGTGGGATTGAATACTTTTGCTACGCAAGTGAAGCTCCAAAGCCTGTTTATTCAGGTTACGGCGCTCCTCCAAGGGCGCGAGGCGGGGGCAGAGCCATTGGTGTTGGCGGAACGGGTTGTGGATGTGGTGTCCCAGTTCTTGCTGACGGGGGCAGATCTTTCCAATCTCGCTGCCCAGCAAACGCTGCAAAACCTGATTGGTCAGGCGGTACCGCAACTGGGTGCGGGAACCATCGGAGCGATCGCCGCTCTAATTGCCAATCTCAACAGCAAAATCCAGGGCATCATCAACAATCCCTCTCTGACCATTGAGGAAAAGCTGCTCAACATTGCCGCCATTCAACGGGTCTCGCAGAACGAATTTGCCCAAGCACTCGAGGATGTGGGAGCCGGCACCAAAACGGTGGGTGCCTTGCAGTCCGAGTTTACGGGCAGCAATCTAGACACGTTGATTGCCGAGGCTCTCCAGGTTGTCAACAATCCGGCGGTGCGGGTGGAAGTGGACAACAACCCTCCAGTGGCGGCAAACGATCGGGCGGTCACGGGCGGCAACCCCATTACCATCGATGTGCTGGCGAACGACAGCGATCCCGATGGCGATCCGCTGACGGTCACATTGGTCACTTCCACGGTACAAAATCCAGCGTTTGTGGGCACCAACGAGCAAACCGGCGGCAAAGCCGCGATTACTGCCGATGGTAAATCAGTGTTGTTCACCCCCAACCCAGACTTTAAGGGAACTACGGTTCTCAACTATGCGATCGCCGATGGTCGGGGTGGTGTGGCCAATGCCCAAATCGCTCTTTCGGCGTTGCCAGGTGTGTATATCGACAAAACCACCCTCCAAACTGCTGAGGATGGTGCCAGCGATTCTTTCCGGGTCAACCTCAAGTCTGAGCCTACCGCGTCGGTCACGATCAACTTCACGTTCAATCCGGTGGAAGGGCGTCTATCTACTAGCACGTTGACTTTCAATGCCAGCAACTGGTTTACGCCGCAAACCGTGACCGTAACCGGTGTGAATGATTTTGTACTTGACGGTAACGTGGCGTACACCATCAATTCCACCATTGCGACCAATGATGCCAACTACACAGCGATCGTGCCTACTCCTGTTTCCGTAACCAATGTGGCAACGTTCACTCTGGCCGGTACGGCGAATTCTTCGCCGGGTGTACTGTCTCAAGCGGTTGGGGTCGGTGGCTCAATTGTCCTTGGGAATAGGAACTCCGATGTGACCAAAGGTAGCAATGGTGCCGATACTATTTCAGCTTTTGATGGCGACGACTTGGTCATTGGTGGTGACGGCAACGATTCGATTGACGGTGGCTTAGGCAACGACACGCTGTTTGGCGGCAAGGGGAGTGACACCCTCATCGGCAGCATCGGTAGCGATGTCATCTTTTACTCTGCCCCGGACGAAGGGGTGGATGCCATCTCTGGCTTCTTGGTCACCGAAGATAAGCTGGCATTCTTTGGTCAGGCTTTTGGTCTGACGCCGGGGGCTTTGGCGGCATCGCAATTCACAACCGGTACGGCTGCCACCGCAATAGCTCACCGCTTTGTGTACAATGCGGGCCAACTGTTCTTTGACCCGGATGGGAGCGGGGCGCTACCGCAAGTGCCACTGGCTAGCTTCGTTGGTACACCATTGATTACCAACACCAACTTCGTCATTATCTAGTTGAGCGTGACGCGAAACCCTCTCCCGATTGAGAAGAGGGTTTCGATATTGCCTTAGCTCAATTCAGCAGCAGCGCGGCTTCCTTGGCGAAGTAGGTCAAAATCACATCGGCGCCGGCCCGTTTCATCGAGAGCAGGGTTTCCAACATCACCTGTTTGCCGTCGATCCACCCGAGGCGATCCGCTGCCTTGATCATGGCGTATTCACCACTGACGTTGTAGGCCGCCACCGGCAGGTTGGTGAATTCTTTGATGCGGTACAGAATATCCAGATAAGCCAAAGCGGGTTTCACCATCACCATATCCGCCCCTTCGGCAATGTCGAGGGCCACTTCCTTCAGGGCCTCGCGGGCGTTGGCGGCATCCATCTGATAGGTTTTTTTATCGCCGAATTTGGGTGCGGAGTCCAGAGCATCCCGGAAGGGGCCGTAGTAGGCCGAGGCGTATTTGGCAGAATAAGCCAAGATGCTCACTTGGGAGAATCCGGCTTTGTCCAAACCGGCCCGCAGGGCCCCCACCCGCCCATCCATCATGTCGGAGGGGGCCACCATATCGGCCCCGGCCTGGGCCTGGGCGATCGCCTGTTTCACCAACACTTCCACCGTGGCATCGTTCAGGATTTCCCCCGCTTCACTGACAATGCCATCGTGGCCTTTGCTGGAATAGGGATCGAGGGCTACGTCTGTCACCACCAAAATCTCCGGTACGGCGGCTTTGATGGCCCGCACTGCCCGCGGAATCAGACCCTCCGGGTTGTAGCTTTCGGTGCCCGCATTGTCCTTGAGGGCTTCTGCCACCATCGGAAACAGGGCGATCGCATTGATACCCAGGTTGTGGGCTTCGTCTGCTTCCTTTATCAATAGATCAAGGGTATAGCGGTAGGCCCCCGGCATCGAAGGCACCTCCACCCGCTGGTTTTCCCCCTCCATCACAAACAACGGATAAATAAAATCATTGGGAGAAAGACTGGTTTCCCGAACAAGGTTCCGCAACGCGGCGTTCCGCCGTAGCCGCCGCGGCCGTTGAATCAATTCCATGGCTGTCCCAAACAAGATAATTTCTCTACCTTAGCAGGTTGGGGACCCCGAAGGACTGGAGGTGGGCAACGGCTGGGCTTTGACTTGCCTTAGGAAATTCGCCAGGTCTTCGTAGGTACCGGCGTAGGTGTCGGTGGGAACATCGTAGCCCTTGAGGGTCACGGTGTGCTTCTGGAACGGCAACCACACCGCCGCATGGGGCGATTGCTCGTAGGTGGTTTCCCCCAGACAAATGTCGCAGCCCAAGGGCTTGGTAGCGGACTCCAAGCGGAAGGCGGCGTTGACCGTGTCCCCCAAAGCCGTGTACTCCGGGCGATCGCCCATGCCCATCTGCCCTACAATCGCCTGGCCCGTGTTTACCCCGGCCCCAATCCGCAACCGAAAGGGCAACGGAAAGCGATCGTTGAGGCTATCGCTCATGGCATAGAGGTCGTACAACGCCTGAAACACGTTGAGCACCTCCCCCGGCACAATGCGTTCGGTACCCCGCACCACCTCGTGCACCCACACCGCCATGATCGCATCGCCAATGTATTTATCGACGCCGCTGCCGTGTTGGCGGATGATTTCCCCTGCCTTGGCGAACCAGGTGCCGATCACCTGCGACAACATCTGTTCTTCGAGTTGGCGGGTCAACCCCGTAAAATTGCGAATGTCAATCACCAAGACCGTGATCAACCGCCGCTGGTGCAGCATTACTGTGGAGCGCTGGGCCTTGATATTTTTGACCGCCGGCAGGGGCGTATCGCATCCCCACAACAAAATCTCGGTGGTGCCCAAGGTAATGCGATCGCCGTTTTGCAATACCACCGGAATCGAGACCCGTCGTCCGTTCAGAAACGTACCGTTAAGACTGCCCAAGTCAATCAGATAAAACTGCCCGGATTCCATGTACTGCAGCATGGCGTGGTTGCGGGAAGCCCATTGATCTTCGAGCACAATATCGTTGTCTTCGTTGCGCCCCAACGTCCAGGCGGCATTCCCCGCCAAAGGCACCGTATTTTCGGTGTCTTCGTAGCGGATAACCAGGTAAGGCCCTTCGGTAACCATAGGTGTCAATGGATTTTGAGGCAAGCAAAGTTCGGTCGCCAAAGGTATCTTACCCGATTCTTTCCCACGGTCCCGAGGCGATCTGGGCTTGGAACCTTGCCCTCATCCCCAAGCCCTGGCACCCCCTGCTTACGCAGAATTGCCATACTATAGAAAAACCCGTTTTTGGATTGACGCGCCCCCCGTGCCTCCTCTGACGCCCGAAGAACGGCAAGCTCGCCAAAGCCTCGACGATCGCCTATCCCGCCGTCCCTTGACCCTCGATCCGGGGGGCTATATGGTGATTTTTGTCGATGACCAGACCCAAGAATTGGTGGCCAAATTCTATACAAATTTCATCAATGAGCAGGGCTTGGCCTGCGATCCAGCCACCGGCCAGCCCATCCCCTGCGCCGGGGGTACGCCCCGCCAAGCGGTGCAAATCTACCGGGGGCGAACGGCCAAGGAACTCTGTATCGCTTTGTTGGAGGGGGACAACCCCATCCCCATCACGCGGCTAGACCATGCAGCCTACTTGGGGCGAGAATGTCAGCGGGCCGAAGAAGCGTTGCGGCACGGTACCGCCTACATTCAAGACTAGGCAGAAAAGTTTCCGCGAAGAGGTTAAGATCAGGGTTCGGGCCTCAACGCAGAACAGCTAGCCCTATGAGCAATCAGCCTTGGTGGGAAATCCAGGTGACGGCCCCACCGTCCCTGGAAGAGAGTGTTTTTTGGCGGTTGTCGCGCTTTGGTTGCCGGGGCATGGTGACCGAGACCGAAGGCTCCGAGGTCCGGTTACGCAGCTATATCCCCCAACAACAAGCAACGTGGTTGGATTTGGCGGCGTTGACCCTGTGGCTGCGGCAAGATGCCCTGTTGCTGGATGCACCGGAACCGCAGGTACGGTGCGAAGCCCTGGCCGAAGAGGACTGGAACCAAAGTTGGAAGCGCCATTGGCAGCCGCTGGAGGTGGGGGATACCCTGGCGGTGTATCCGGCATGGATTCCGGTACCGGCGGATTTGACCCGCCAAGCCATTCGCATCGATCCCGGCAATGCCTTTGGTACGGGCGATCACCCCACCACCAAAATGTGTTTGGAAGCCCTGGAATTTCGCTTGGCGGGGGAAAAGGATTTGCGCGAATTCACCTTGGCCGACGTGGGTTGCGGTTCCGGCATCTTGGGGGTGGGGGCCTATTTGCTGGGGTGCCCCAAAATGTATTTGGTCGATACCGATCCCTTGGCGGTACAGGCCAGCGCCGAAAATCTGGCTTTGAATGAGGTTCCCAACGAAGCCTATTGGCTGCGGGAAGGGAGTTTGGGAGAATTGCTGTCGGTGTTGCCGGAGCCGGTGAAGGGGTTTGCCTGCAACATTCAAACGGAGATTATTGTGGGGATGGTGCCCTATTTCGCCCAGCTGACCCAACCCGATGGCTGGGGCATCCTCAGCGGCATTCCCATCGAAAAATACCCCACCTTGGCCGAAGCTCTGGAGCGGGAAAAATGGACGGTGGCGACCCTCTGGAAACGCCAGGGATGGGCCTGCCTCACGATTCGCCGCCAACCGCCCCGCCCTTTCTGAGGTGATTATGTCTGAAGTCGATCGCAACGAGATTCATGTGCGGGGGGCCCGCCAACACAACCTGAAAAATATCGACCTGGTTGTCCCCCGCGATCGCCTGGTGGTGTTTACGGGGGTTTCGGGTTCGGGGAAGTCGTCCTTGGCGTTCGATACCATTTTTGCCGAGGGGCAGCGCCGTTATGTGGAGTCCTTGAGCGCCTATGCCCGCCAGTTTTTGGGTCAGGTGGAGAAACCCGATGTGGATGGCATTGATGGCCTCAGCCCGGCGATTTCCATTGACCAAAAATCCACGTCCCACAACCCCCGTTCGACTGTGGGCACGGTGACGGAAATCTACGATTACTTCCGGCTGTTGTTTGGTCGGGCGGGGGACCCTCATTGTCCCATCTGCGATCGCAACATTGCCCCTCAAACCCTTGACCAAATGCTCGATCGTCTGTTGGCGTTGCCGGAGGGCACCCGCTTTCAGGTGTTGGCGCCGGTGGTGCGGGGGAAAAAGGGTACCCATAAAAAGCTCCTGACCCAACTCATCCAAGAGGGATTTGCCCGGGTGCGGCTCGATGGCGAGGTGCGAGACCTGGCGGACAACCTGGAGCTGGAAAAGAACAAATCCCACGAAATCGAAGTGGTGGTGGATCGCCTGATAGCGAAGCCAGGATTGCAGGAACGGTTGGCGGATTCGTTGGCCACGGCTCTGAAACGAGGCGAAGGGGTGGCGATCGCCGAGGTGTTGGCAGAGGAACCCCAACTCATTACTTTTTCCGAAAACTTTGCCTGCCCGGAACACGGGGCGGTAATGGAGGAGTTATCGCCGCGGATGTTTTCGTTCAATTCCCCCTATGGGGCTTGCCCCACCTGCCACGGTTTGGGGAGCCGACGGGTGTTTGCCCCGGAGACGGTGGTACCCGACCCCAGTTTGCCGGTCTACGCGGCGATCGCCCCTTGGACGGATCGCTCCCAGTCCTACTATTTATCGGTGTTGGCCAGTGTGGGCAAATATGCGGGGTTTGATATCAGCACCCCTTGGCGCGATCTCAGCACCTATCAGAAAGACGTTTTGTTGTACGGCACCACCGAAAAGATTCCCATGGAGGTGGATTCTCCCTACCGCAGCAGTGCCTACCTCCGGCGCTTTGAGGGCATTCTGCAAATTTTGCAAACCCAATACGAAGAAGCCAATTCCGAAACAATGCAGCAAAAGCTGGAACCCTTCTTGGTGGAGGAAATCTGTGCCGATTGTGGCGGAGCCCGGCTGCGGAAAGAATCCCTGGCGGTGCGGGTGGGGGGATGGCGCATCACCGATTTCACCGGGGTGCCCATTGGTGTGTGTTTGGAACGGGTGCAATCCCTCTCGCTGAGTGCCCGGCAGGCCCAGATCGCCGAACGGGTAGTGAAGGAAATCGGGGCCCGGTTGCAGTTTTTGTTGGATGTGGGGCTGGACTACCTCTCGCTGGGCCGCGCTTCGGCCACGCTGTCGGGTGGCGAATCGCAGCGCATCCGGCTCGCGTCACAGATCGGCTCCGGCCTGACCGGCGTGCTCTATGTGCTGGACGAACCCAGCATCGGCCTGCACCAGCGCGACAA
>DMPD01000104.1 GCA_003456125.1 Cyanobacteria bacterium UBA8156
TTGCCGGAGGTGGCGGGTTGGTACATGCGGCGTTTTTACAAACCCCTGCAAGCGATGTCGATGGCTTTGCGGCCTTTGGTGGAGCCGCTGTTTCGGCCGATCGCCGGGTTTTCGCTGCCCAACAAAGAGGTGATGGATGCCCCGTATGAGTTCTACCAGGAGTTGGAAGCCCTGGAAACAATTCTCACCGACAACAGCCAGACCACGGTGCGTTTGGTGACCAACCCCGAAAAGATGGTGATCAAAGAATCGTTGCGGGCCCACGCCTATTTGAGTTTGTACAACGTGGCGACGGATTTGGTGATTGCCAACCGGGTGATTCCCGATGCGGTGACCGATCCCTATTTTCAGGCGTGGAAAGACGCGCAGCGTCAGTACTGCGCCCAAATCCATGAGGATTTTCACCCCTTACCCGTGAAGCAAATTCCGCTGTACGCCGAAGAAATGTGCGGGTTGGCGGCCCTCGAACGGCTGAAAAACGAACTCTACGCGGAGGAAGACCCCACCCAGGTTTACTACAAAGAAAACACCATCCGCATCGTCGAAGAAAAAGACGGCTACCGGCTGGATTTGTATTTGCCCGGCATTGCCAAACAGCAAATTCAGTTGGCCAAGAGCGGCGATGAACTGAACATCCGCATCGGCAACCACCGCCGCAACTTGGTGTTGCCCCAAGCGTTGTCGTTGCTACAGCCCAGTGGGGCCAAAATGGAGGACGATTATTTGCAGATTCGTTTCCCCAGCACGGTCCAGTGACGATCGCCCCGAACCTGTTCTCCAACCTGTATTCAGGGATTCGCCCCCTGCTGTTTGCCCTGCCACCGGAACGGGCCCATGGGTTGGCCCTCCACCTGGTCGAGCGTTTGGGCCACCAACCCGTTCTGGGGCAAGCGGTGGGGCAAGTCTGTCGATACGAACATCCATCCCTCCAGCAAGAGCTGTGGGGTCTGCGGTTTGCCAATCCCCTGGGCTTGGCGGCGGGGTTCGACAAAGACGCCACGGCGATCGCCGGTTGGCCATACCTCGGCTTTGGGTTTGCGGAGTTGGGTTCCATTACGTTCTGGCCCCAGCCGGGGAACCCGTCCCCGCGTCTCTTCCGCTTGCCGGCCGACCGGGCCCTAATCAACCGTATGGGGTTTAACAACGCCGGCGCCCAAGCCTGCCGCGACTTCCTGCAAGCCGCCCGCGATCGCGGGTATCGTTCCCCCATCCCCATTGGCATGAATTTGGGCAAATCGAAAGCGGCCACCGACCCGATCGCCGATTACGTAGCCAGTTTTCGGCTGCTGCGGGACTACGGCGACTATTTTGTGGTGAATGTCAGCTCCCCCAATACGCCGGGGCTGCGGGATTTGCAGCAGCAGGAGTCCCTGCGGGCGATCGTTTTGGCCCTGCAAACCGAGAATCTCCACAACAAACCGCTGTTGGTGAAAATGGCTCCCGATCTCGCCGATGCCGATGTGGTGGGCATCGGTCACTTGGCCCTAGAACTGGGGTTGGCCGGTTTGATCGCCACCAACACCACGATCGCCCGGCCCCCGTTGCGTACCGCCCACCGCGCCGCCGAAGCCGGAGGACTGAGCGGAGCCCCCCTCCGGGAGCGGTCCACCCAAACCATCCGCCTGCTCTACCAGACCACCGCCGGCCAACTGCCCATTGTCGGGGTAGGCGGCATCGAAGACGGGGCCACCGCCTGGGAAAAGATCACCGCCGGGGCGTCGTTGTTGCAGCTGTATACGGGGCTGGTGTACCACGGCCCCCTCCAACTGCGGGCGATCGCCCAAGACCTGGTACAACGGTTGCGAACCCACGGGTTTACCCACATCCAACAGGCGATCGGCAGTGCGGTAGACCGATCGCATCCGTCTGGTTGATGGGGGGAAACTCCAAACGGTTCAGGGTGTCCTAAAAAGTCGGTTTACGGCAATCGTTCCGGCCCTCCCGGCTATCGCTCGCCCTTCATGGCGCGGGCAATTTCGCGGGTGGCATCCCGTTTTTGGATCGTTTCCCGTTTGTCGTGGAGTTTTTTGCTGCGGGCCAGTCCAATCGAGACCTTAATCCAACCCTTGCTCAGGTACAACTTGAGGGGCACCAACGTCAACCCTTTTTGTTCCACTTTGCCAATCAGCTTGCGGATTTCCTGTTTGTGCAACAACAACCGCCGGGTGCGGGTCGGCTCGTGGTTGAACACCGCACTGGTGGTGGCATGGGGTGCAATGTACATATTCAATAGGAATATCTCGCCATTCCGCACAATGGCATAGGAATCCCTCAGGTTCGCCTGACCCCTGCGAATGGACTTGACCTCCGTGCCCACCAACTCAATGCCGGCTTCGTAGGTTTCCAAAATTTCGTAGTTGAAGCGAGCCTGACGGTTATCGGCAAAAACGGGACTGTAGGACACAAACCTGAATCAACTATGCTAAGGCGAATACCAAGAACCAAACCAGGAGTGTTGGCGCCAAACCGGGTGGCGGCCACACGAAACCAACCGAAAATCCCCTAAAAAAAAGCGTCGCTGCTATCCAAAATCCGCCAAGTCGGGCGGCTCTTGAAGGCACCGGCAACCAGATCGGCTATTGTACGGCAATGATTCACCCGTTTCAAGGGGAGTTCATCGTTCTTGGTCACACAGGTTAGCTCGACGCGATCGGTGGCATCGTCGGGCTGATGGATCAAGACCTCCACCGTCACCAGCTTGGAGAAGGCGACCCGGCCCGCCACCTCCTGGGCCAAGATGTAATCCTCGGTGCTGTAGACCACGGGCAGCTCGCAGGACTCCAGGGCCTCGGCAATGTGCTGGGGAATGGTGGCCGCCGGAGCCGCTACCACAAAACGTTGAGTGTATCGCGCCATAGATCGAGGTACCGCAGGATGTCCAAAGCCACCGGATTGGGCCAGTCAACACTTTACCAGGGCTTAACCGGTGCTTCCCATCCGCATTCTACCCGGGTGCTCTTTTTCTTGCTTGTTTCTCTGGCGCCGCTCTCCCCCCTCCACTCTAGCTTTGGTTCTCGTGGCTACCGATTGGCCCTAAGGTTCCGACCCTACCCCTCTCCCCAATTTCTCGCAGCCAGACCTACAACCCGCCGCAACCGACTCGGAGGTCAAGGTTTAACGCCAGGGTGCGGGGTTCTTCATCTACCCCTCTGCTGACTCCCTGCTTGTCCTTTATCTACCCCCTATCTATCCCTTACCTGTCCTCTATCCATTCTTTACCTGGAGGCTTGGGAGGGCTGCCGTTACCGGTCGGGGGGGGTAGGTCTAGCGCTGGGCGGGGCGATCGCGCACCGGAATGGGTACCAAGGCAGGCTCTTGACTCAGACCGCCATTCAGACCACCACCAAGGGCTTCCACCAAGCGATCAACCATCTCTCCCAGTTTTTGCCCCAGCTTTTCCCAGATTTTCCGTAAAATTTTCACGATCTTAACGTTTGGTAAAGTTTTGTCCTGTTGCCGCTATCATAGCAAATCTTCGGCGGTATGGGGTCAGGCTTTGCTTTTCAGGAGACTTTCCCGGGGGTTGAAGGATTGGACGGTCAACAGTTCTTCATAGAGTTGGCGTTCGCGGGGGCTGGGGCGCTTGGGCACCACGATTTGGATTTCGACGTATTGATCACCGGCGGTTTTGCCGTCTTTGGGGAAGCCTTTACCGGCAAGGCGTAGCTTTTGCCCGGATTTTACCCCTGGCGGAATGTTGAGTTTGACCGCCCCCCCCAGGGTCGGCACTTCCACTTGGCTGCCCAAGGCAGCTTCGCTGGGGGTCACGGGCAATGGACAATGCACATCGCTGCCCTCCAGGGTGAAGTAGGGGTGGGGCAAGACGTCAATTTTGAGGTACAGGTCGCCGCCGGAGGCCCCCTGACCCTTGAGGCGAATCCG
>DMPD01000251.1 GCA_003456125.1 Cyanobacteria bacterium UBA8156
TTACAAAGTCACAGAAGAAGGAATTGTGATTGTAGCTTGTCGATTTCATTACAGAGAATAAAGAATCGGATGCATAACAAATCCCTGCACCTGACCTAATGCTACACTTTGTTCATTACCCAAACTTTTTGGTGGCGAGTGAGCTCAACCGTGATATTGCCAGTGCCAGAGTTGTGCTTGGTCAAGGTTATTGGCGAAGGGGCGCTGGGGTCTCAGGTAGCGGAAGCGATCGCCGGGACAGCACCTTTCCCCAAATCCAACGGTAGTGGCAACAGATCCCTCGGTTTTGGCAGCAACAGGACGATATGCGTGTGACTGTTCTGGCTCCGATTCGTTAGGCTTTGGCGAGGGTGACCGATTCCGTTTGATCTTGGTACTTGCCTTGGCGGGTTTCGTAGCTGACGGCACAGGGTTCCCCTTCCAAAAACAACAGTTGCACTACCCCTTCCCCGGCATAAATGCGGCAATCAGCGCTAGAGGAATTGGAAAACTCGAGGGTGAGGTGGCCCCGCCAACCCGCTTCAGCAGGAGTCAGGTTGGCAATGATCCCGCATCGGGCATAAGTACTTTTGCCGATGCAAATCACGGTGATGTTGTCGGGGACGTTCAGGCGTTCGTAGGCGACCCCCAATCCGTAGGAATGGGCCGGCAGGATAAAAAATTCGCCGTGGTGGTCGTGGTGCAGGGGGGCCACCTCCAAGTTAGCGGGGTTGAATTGCTTGGGATCGACCACTGTGCCCGGAATGTGGCGAAATACCCGAAAATCTTTAGCCGACAGGCGCAAATCGTACCCATAGGAAGACAGGCCGTAGCTAATCCCCCGCCGATCCTCTACTTGCCGGATCAATTGGGGCGCAAAGGGTTCCAGCAGGCCCTGGGCTGCCCTTTCGGCAATCCAGCGATCGTTTTTCAAGGTGTGCATGAAGCTAGGGTGCCAATTGTTGTTGTCCCCAGGTATACCATTCCGGGAGCAGGGTTTCGAGCTGTTGGCTATCGGCAACGGGGAGGCGCACGGTCAAGATCAAGCACCGCCAGTCCCGCAGGTTGTGCCTTCCCAATAACCACCCCCCAAGGCGTGAGGGAGTCAGATCGTAACGATTGCGGTTTTGCCGCATCCGATCGCGGCTGGCGGAACCTTGTCCCCGGGGACTGATGCAGGTGGTGGCCAAGAAAGCCTCTTCCTGGACAACGTAGCCAATCTCGCCCACGGCTGTAAGCCGCCGATCGCCGGTTGGGCTGAGCAACACCAGGGCATCGCCATCGCTGTGGGGCACGTAGGTGAGGGTGACCACGGTTTGACCTTGCCGGTATTCCCAGCGCTCGGGGGCGATCGTTTGCGTCCATCCCGGCTTAGCTGGAAGGGTGAGGGAGCGAGGTTCGGGGATCGGTGTGGACAGCGACCACAGGAGACCCCCCAGGGTCAACCCGCAGGCCATCATGGCGGGGATGGGACTAGGGTTGGTGGGAGTCATCGGCTGGCGGCAGCAACAGCATCGGCTTGTAAATCACGTAGGGGAGGGTAGGGGGATCGACGGTGGGGGTTGTCGGTTGTTCTAACCCCAAGTTGGCTAGCAACCCAAAGGCCACAATGGTCATGGTCGAGAAAATTTGGTTGCCAGGGGCACCGGGCCCGTGCCAAAACCGGAACGCTTCGTCTTGACCATTGGCCAGCAACAATGCCAACAACATCATTCTGACCCCGTTGAAAAACACCCCCAGGGCGATCGCCGCCAGTGCCAGTGCGCCTTGCCACCGTCGAGGTAGGGGAAACAACAGCATCAAAACCAGGGTTAACCGCAACAGCAAATAAACCGCGGCAAAACTGGAGCAATCTTCATAAATGTCGATCGCCCCACCGGGCAAGATCACTTCCGAGCCTTGGCGCACCGCATCAAACCCCAAATACCACAACAAGTAGTGGGCAAATTGGGCATCCACCAGGGTCACATAACCGCGGATGAGGGCAAAAGCCCCAAACAGGGGCTGCAGGGGCAAAGCCGCCAGACCCAAGCACAGCAGACCGCGCCAGTGTTGCCCCAAGCCCCGACTGCCGGACGCCAGCAAATACCAAGCCAAGGCAGCCACCGCCGGCATCGTTCCCGCTAAGGTGTCATCCGCCGAGAGGTACAGCCGGGCCCAGTAACCGCGTCCCAGCACCCAACCCAGTAACCCCAAACCCAACCCCGTACCGAGGAGGTCCCCCTGCCACTGCAACCGTTGGCGATCGCGCCACCCCACATACACCGCTGCCGCCACAAACACCAGGGTTTCGACGTTGAACAGGGCTTCGCGGGTGGGGCGCCATTGTCCCAGACACACCGTGAGCAGCCCCCCAAAAACTCCCAGCCAAAACAACTTGGAAGATAGCGGGTTCATATCATGCAAATTCCCGGCGGGCGGCCACCCGGGCCCATCCCGAGAACTGCCAAATGTAAAACATCATCAGACTGGACAACAGCGCACCAAAGCACCATTTCACCGAAGAGCGCAAAACCTCGAGTCGCTGCGCATTGCGTTGATCCTCGGCCCGCTGGCGTGCTTCGGCTTGTTCCGATTGCGCCCGCTGCAACAACCAGGCCCGCACCGCATCGGGAGTGGTGGCGTCTGCCGGTGGCCGCAACGCCTCGGGGGGATTGCGCAGCAAATTTTCGAGGTTGGTGGCCGGTAACGTTTCGAGTTGTTGGTTCAGCATCGTAAAGGCCGCGGCCTGGCGCTCGCTGATAATGTTGAACGTGGCCAGGGCCGTACGTTCCAGCCGAATGGTGTTGATCACCAGCAGCGGTAACAGGGCAAAGTAGAGGATGGCCAACGCCAAGGGAATCCACGATACCGCCGCTAAAATTTTCGCCCCCCGTCTGCTGCCAATCACCGGGGCAAACACCAAACCAAAGCCGATGAGGGGAAACCACACCAATTCCACCAGTCGCCCCGCAAACTGGAATTCCCAGACCGGATCGGTGAAGCGCGGCGGAATCAAAGCCGCCCCAAAGTCCACGACGGTGTACAGCAAAAAGGCGTAGCCAACCAGACGGATGGTGATGGCGTAGGCTTCGATGGGCATGGTGGTCTTGATGGATGACGCCTGGGCATTGTAACGGTTGGCAGGACAACTACAGAGCGATCGCGATCGCCTTGCTGACCCCGGCAAATTCTCGTACACTTGGCGCAGTTTTGGGCACACACCATGGCTGGCAATGTTTTGCCCCCTGCAATCGGTTCGAGACCTAAGGTTCGACCCCGCCGCCGCTGGGGCGAAGCCCTGTTGTTGTTGGGGCCTGGCGGGTTCTGGCTGACGGCTTTTTTCTTGATCCCGATTCTGCTGATTTTGTTCCGCAGTTTGATCCCGCTGGATGGGGTGGGCTTCGCCCTCGAAAACTACGCCCGCGTTTTTGAACAGAGCGGCCGTACCCCGATTTACCTCAATGTCATTGGGCGATCGCTCTTCTATGCGGCGGTCACCACAATCGTGTGCTTGGGGCTGGGATTGCCCGTGGCCTACTGGCTGGCGATTCTCTCGCCAAAGCGTTGGCGCAATTTGCTGCTGTTGCTGTTTGTGTTGCCCCTGTGGACATCTTCGCTGCTGCGGGCCTATGCCTGGATCACAATTCTGCGGCCCACGGGAGTCCTCAATAGTCTGCTAACGTCGGTGGGATTGCCCCGGCTGCTGCTGCTGAACCGGACGGAGGGGGTGATCCTGGGCATGACCTGCGCCTACTTGCCCTACATGGTGTTGGTGCTGTATTCCTCCCTCGAAAAGTTAGACCTACGGTTGCTGGAAGCGGCGGCGGATTTGGGGGCCAATGCCTGGCAAACCTTTTACCGGGTGACGGTGCCCCAGGTGGCACCGGGGATGGTGGCCGGTTGCGTGTTGGTCTCGATTACCAGTTTTGGCGATTTCATTAGCCCCCAATTGTTGGGAGGGCCCTCCAACCGGGCGATCGCTTCGTTGATTGAGTTGCAGTTTTTGGGGGCGGCCCGTAACTGGGGTTTTGGTTCGGCCCTCAGTGTGGTGCTGATCGCGGGTATTGGTCTGGCGCTGTGGCTGCTGTTCAAGTACGGTGACCGGAGGGCGATCGATGTTTAGGCGCGCAAAACCGGCTTTCTCCTGGCCCGCTCTGTTTACGGTCTTGGCGTTTTTCTATATGTACGCGCCGATTGCGGTGTTGGCGCTCTATAGCTTCAATGCTTCCCGTACGCCGGCCCGTTGGACGGGCTTCACGCTGGCGTGGTACGGCCGCTTTCTCAACAACAGCCGCTTGATTGCCGCTTTGGGTACCAGCCTCAGCATTGCCGCGATGGCGGTGGCGATCGCCGCGGTGCTGGGCACCCTCATGGCGGTGGGTTTAGCGCGCTTCCGATTCCCCGGCAAAACCATCTATCGCGGGGTGAGCTATCTGCCCATTATTGTGCCGGATATTGCCATTGCGGTGGCGACGCTCCTCTTTTTTACAGCGATTGGGTTCCCCCTCAGCCTCTGGACGACGATCGCCGGCCATGTAGTATTTTGCGTCGCCTATATTGGTGTTGTGGTCTCCAGCCGCTTGGCGGGTCTCGACCCGCGCATCGAAGAGGCGGCCCTCGATTTGGGCGCTACCCCCACCCAAGCCTTTGTGCGGGTGTTGTTGCCCCAGTTGCTGCCGGGAATTGTGGCGGGCAGCTTGCTGGCTTTTGTGTTGAGTATGGATGATTTTTTGATTGCCTATTTCACGTTGGGGGTGGGCACCACCACCCTGCCGGTGGCGATCTACAGCACGATCCGCACGGGGGTCACCCCCGAACTCAATGCCCTGAGTGTGGTGCTGTTGGTGGCTTCGGCGGCGATCGCCGGTCTGGCAGAGTACATCCGCAACTGGGGCGATCGGGCCTAGCAAGCTCAAGCTAACGCAATCGACAAAATTCTTCGGGTTGCAAGTCGATGGGGCCAAAACCAGGCACCCAGGCGGCCCACCGGCTATAGTCATTTTAATTAGCT
>DMPD01000252.1 GCA_003456125.1 Cyanobacteria bacterium UBA8156
TAAAAAGCTCCGGGCTGAGCGCCAGTTTTGTCGATCCCCTCACCGTCGAAGCTATGCAAGAAGTGGGTATCGACATCGGTAATCAAACCTCCAAGGTCTTGACCGATTTCAACCCCGCAGATTTCGATGCGGTGATTTCTCTGTGCGGTTGCGGCGTGAATTTGCCCCCGGAATGGGTCACCCGCGATGTGTTTGAAGATTGGCAATTGGATGACCCGGAAGGGGAAGGTCTGGAAACCTACCGGCGCATCCGCGGCGAAGTGAAAGAGCGGGTGGCAGCCCTGATTGCAAAACTCACCGCCCAGTAGGGTTTGGCTCCCTCTCCCCCCGTGGGAGAGGGGGGTAGAAAAAGGAAACTACGGTTGGGGCCGTTGGAGGGTAGCCGTTAGCTCTTCGATCGCCGCAATCAAGCGCTCTTGGGGATCGGGAGGGGGAGCCGGGGCTTCCTCTTCTTGGCGACGCAGGGACTGGAGCGATCGCACCAGGACAAAAATCGCCAAGGCCACAATCACAAAATCAACCGTAGCCCCCAAAAACTTGCCAACCAAAAAGCCACCGAGCTTCAGTTCGCGCCAATCGGCACCGGTTTGCGCCAGCAGCGGATTGATCAACCCCGACATCAACAAATCTTCGACAAACGAGTTCACAATTTTGCCGAAAGCACCGCCAATAATCACCGCCACCGCCAAATCCACCACGTTGCCCCGCAAGGCAAACGCCTGAAAATCCCGCCAAAAGCCCGTTGCCGCACTCCTTCCTCGTCTGACCATCGGAATTTTCTCCAGATTTATGCCCTGGAATTTTACTGCGGCAGGATGCGAATTTGACCGCGCATCCGATCCGTTCAACGCTGTTTAATCACCACCAGGGTAATATCGTCCAAAATATCTTGAGCCCCAATGTGCTGCCGCAGATCGTGGACAGTGGCTTGGCAAATGCTCTGAGCAGACTCTGTGATGTGCTTTTGGACAACGGTACACAGGCGCTCTAAGCCGTACAACTCGTGCTGGCAATTGGCCGCTTCGGTCACCCCATCGGTAAACAAGATCATCACATCCCCCGCTTGCAAAGCGACATCGCGAAAAGCCACAAACTCGTCAATGTGCTCCACCAGGCCAATGGGAAAGCCCAAATCGAGGGTGTCGATCCGCTCGATCGCCCCGTGCCGGCGCACCACCACCGCTTCTTCGTGTTGGCCGGCAATGCGGAGGTTGCCGCCATGGTAATCCAGCAACGCCAACGTCAAGGATTTGTCACAGCCCATCCGCTGCAAACTTTGGTACATGGTCTGGTTGAGGGCCGCCAACACCTTGGGCCCATCGGTTTCGCCGGTGACCGTGAGGGTGCGCATGGCCGTTTGGGCCATAATCGCAAAAATGCCGCTTTCGAGACCGTGGCCCGTCACGTCGCCGATGCTGATGCGCAGGGTACCGTTTTCCCGCAGAATGTCGAAGTAATCGCCCCCCACCTCCTCCGCCGATTCCACGTGGGCGGCAATATCCAGCTCATTAATGTTGGCAAACTCTTGCTGCCGGGGCAAAATCGCCTGCTGCAACCGGCGGGCAATCTGCAATTCCATCCCCAAGCGCGTGTTTTCGGCCTGCAAACAGGCATTCAAATGGGCAATTTCCCGGTTGGCTGTTTCCAGCTCCCCGGTGCGGTCGGCCACCCGCTGCTCCAAAGTCTCGAAGGACTCCTGCAACCGCAACACCATCCAGCTAAACGTCCGTGCCAGTTCCCCCAACTCGTCCTGACGGGCGCCCGCGGTTACCGATATCCACTGCCCCTGCAAAATCTGTTTGCTGGCATGGTTTAACTCAAAAATGGGGGTCAAAATCCAGCTGGCGATCGCCCAGCCACTGCCCACGGCCACCGCCAACGTGACCAGACACCAGTAGAACGTGCGCCAGGCATTGGCAGAAATTTCGGCTAAGAAATCTGCTTCGGGGATCACCGTCACCACCAACCAATCCAAGCCCCGGTCATCGGCAAAGGGACGTGCCCGCACAAAATACCGCTGTCCTTCCCGCTGGGCGATCCAGTTGCGGTTTCTCTGTAGGGTTGGCCGTTCGGCCGCCAAGGTTTGACTGGCCAGGGCCGTGAGGGGATCGCTGCTATCTTGGGCCAACAACCGTTGGCGATCGGGGGGCCGGTTGTTGGGCTGCGGCACCAATCGAAACGGTGACTCTGGGGTAGATGTGGCCACCAAGTTGCCGTCCCGCTCCAGGATGAAGGCTTGCCCCGTTTTGCCCACCCGCAAGTTCCGCAAAAAACGCCCGATGCCATCCAACCGCAACGCGGCACTGGCGACCCCCAACACCGCTTGCCCTTCATCGTAAATGGGTTGGCTGGCGCTCATCAGCAGGGTTGGCTCCAGCAGGGAAATGTAGGTACCGCTCCAGGTGGGCTGCTGAGCCTGCACCGCATTGGTATAAAACGAGTAGGTGCGCCCGTCGTACCCCGGCACCTCCACCAACAACTGGGTGCGATTGCCCTGCCGGTCGGTTTGATAGGCGTGAAAGTTGTTTTGGGTATAGCTGTCTACCACATTGATGGTGCGGCTGCCATCCGAAAGTTGCTCCCCGGTGCGCTCCCGGCCGTCGGCATGGGTGATTTTAATAAAATTGATGTCTGGAAACCGCTGCACCTGCAACCACAAATGTTTTTCCCAGTCCGCCATCTTTGCCATCGATACCCGACCCAGACGCACCAAGTCGACATTGGCCTGGTTGATTTGATGGGGGGTCTCAATAAAATTTCTCAGGTTGTCAACAATGCGATCGCTCACTTCGTTTTCCAGACGTGCCACCAAATCGCTGACGGCCCGCTGGCCGACAGACCACGAAAGAGAGCCCACCACACTGACTGCGACCAGTGCCTGCAGGGTGAAGGGAACTACCAGCAGTCGGCGCAGTGGTACCCCTCGCAACCAACGTTGCTTTTCAGCCATAAACCTCAAGCCAATCCATCGCGCTGGTCTGCTCGGTTAACTTTGCCTTTTCAACTTTGCTTTGTCCGCGGGGGGAAGAGTGCTCTGCACAACGGTTCAGTCTGCACAACGTTACAAATCTTGATGGGCGTGGCTCCGGGTTTATTGAATAATACCCGTAATAAAGCGTTACCGCTAGCCAAACCCGCCGTCAAAGCTCACCGCAAGCCCAGGTTTGTGTTGTGTGCTTGAGGGCTTGGGCCTAAAGGCTGTGCGCTGGGTAGCTCGGGAAAGCTGGACAGCCCAGGAAAACTGGATAGCCCAGGAAAGCCGGGCGGTAGGTTGCTTATTTACCTGCTGGTTTGATGTTTCTTTACATTCTGGGAGGCGCGGGAGCTCTTCCGGGTCATCTATTTTTGCATAAACGGTTATAGGAGAGATTACGCATGGCATTTGGACCAGCTTCGCGCCTGGGGGTCAGCGCTTTCGACGAAACGCCACCCATGGAGTGGGTACCGGGTCGTTCCAATGAAGAAGCCAGTACCCTGATTCGAGCGGTCTACCGTCAGGTTTTGGGGAACGCCTACGTGATGGACAGCGAACGGTTGTTGACGGCCGAGTCCCAATTCAAGATGGGGAACCTGAGTGTCCGGGAGTTTGTGCGGGCGATCGCCAAGTCCGATTTGTACCAAAGTCGCTTTGTGACGAACTGTCCGCGCTACCGGGCGATCGAATTGAACTTCCGGCATTTGTTGGGACGGGCGCCCCGCGACTATGCCGAAATGCGCTTCCACAGCGACATTTTGGATGCCAAGGGGTTTGAAGCGGATATCGATTCGTACCTGGACAGCCCGGAATACCAAGGGGTGTTCGGCGAAAATACGGTGCCCTACATCCGGGGTTACAAGTCCGAAGCCTGCGACAACATGGTGCAGTTTACCCACCTGTTCCAGTTGGTGCGGGGTGCGGCCAGCAGCAGCTTGAAGGGAGATTTGGCGGGGAAAGCACCGAAGTTGAATGCCTTGGCCATTTTGGCTATCCCCACGCCGGTGGTGTCGCCGGCGGGGGATGGGGCCACCTTCCGCAACCCACCTTTTGGTGCCCGTACCCGTCAGGGCGTGGCGGCGACCGAAGGAGGCAAAGTGTTCCGGATCGAGGTCACGGGGATTCGCGCCAAGGGAGTCAACCGGGTGTCGAAATTCCGCCGCAGCAATCAGGTGTTTTTGGTGCCCTACGACAAGTTGTCTCAGGAGTACCAACGGATTCACCAACAGGGCGGGGTCATCGCCAGCATCACGGCAGTTTAGGGGCAATGGGGCGCAGGTAGCTCCCATTTTTACCCGTTTCCCCTCATCTCCCAACCCCTTCTCCCCAAATGGGCGAAGGGGGGCCGGGTTCCAAGTCCCTCTCCCTATCTGGAGCAGAGATTTCGAGTGAGGGATCCAAAACGGAGATGCACGCGCTCTCCATCTAGGAAGTACCAAATTTTTTGAACTTTTAACAAATCAACCTTTGGAATGAAAAATTATGGAAAACGTTTTGGAGTTGCGGACAAACAGCACCCCGGAAGAGGTGCAAAATTTGATCCGGGGGGCCTATCGGCAGGTGTGGGGGAACCCCCATGTGATGGAGAGCGAGCGGTTGGTGGCGGCGGAATCCCAACTGTGCAACCGGGCGATTAGCGTGCGAGAGTTTGTGCGGTTGTTGGCAAAGTCGGAGTTTTACCGGCGGCGACACTTTGAAAGCTGTGCCCCCTATCGCTTTGTGGAGCTGAATTTTCTGCATTTGTTGGGGCGGGCTCCGCAAGATCAACAGGAGGTTTCGGCCCACATCGTGCGGTGTCATGCCGAGGGCTACGATGCGGAAATTGATTCCTACCTGGACAGCGATGAATACAAAGCCGCTTTTGGCGAAAACACGGTGCCCTATGTGCGAGGGAATCGCAGCGAAGCCAATGCGAAGCAGGTGGGTTACAACCGAATTTTTGCGTTGGATCGGGGCCCGGCGCAGGTGAGCAGTGCCGTGACGGGTTCGCAGTTGGTGTATGGCGTGGCCACCAACACGGCTAATGTGATTCGACCGGCGCGGGTGACGTTCACTTCGGGGACGGAAAAAGCCTTCCGGATTGAGGTGTTTGGCGGCAAAATGGGGAACATGCGCCGCAGTCGTACGGAGTACCGGGTGACCAAAGCCAACATGACGGCCCAAATTCAGCAAATTCTGCGCTCCGGTGGCAAAATTGCCAGCATCACCGAAACGCTTTAATCTGGTTCACGGCAATTCTCCAGGGCCCAGGTGGACACAGCAACAAATACAGAAACAAGGCTGAACGAAGCCATGACGGCGTTTGTCCAGAAGTCTTTGGGACGCTGGCGATCGCAACGGAGTGTCCACCATCTGGCCTTTGGGCATTTTGAGCAGGTGGAGTCGGAGCTGGAAATTGCGCCGGTGGCGATAGACGCGCCGGCCGTTGTCGCCCTGTGCGCAGCGTGGGGGGTGCCGCCCGCAACGGCGATCGCCCCCTTTGCCATGAAGTGGGAGGGGCGTTCCGATTGGGATGGGGGTCAAGAGGTTCTGGCCGGCGAGTGTTTGTTGGTGCCGGTGCCCGCCCAGGGGAAATTGCTGCGCGATCGGGGCTACGCCGAAACCTTGCCGGCGGTGGGCACCTTTGGGTTTGCGCCGGATGGCACCTTTGTGTTGACGACCCCCTACGAGCGGGCGGCGGCGGAAGAACGGATTTGGTTTGTGACCGATGATGTCCGGTATCGGGTCTCTTCGATTCGCACCAGCAGCGGCCAAGGCGTGGTAACGGCCTCGTTCTCTACGGAAATTCGCCGTTTGGCTTAAAGTCCACACCGGCGGTCATCGGCACCAACCCTACCCCAACCACTACCGAAACTTTATAGGGGTTTCCCTTATATTGGGTACAGTCGTTGGAAGGATGCCATGGTGGCGGTTGTACGTGGGAAGGTGTTTGTGGTAGACGACAACATCGACACCGACCAAATTATTCCGGCGGAGTACCTGACGTTGGTGCCCTCCAAGCCCGAAGAATACGAAAAGTTGGGCAGTTACGCCCTGATTGGGTTGCCCGATCGCTACGGGAAGTTTATGGCGGAGGGGGCGACCAAGACCGAATACCCGATTGTGGTGGCCGGCGAAAACTTTGGCTGTGGGTCTTCGCGGGAACACGCCCCGATCGCCTTGGGAGCGGCAGGGGTAGAAGCGGTGGTGGCCCAGTCCTATGCCCGGATTTTCTTTCGCAACTGTGCAGCGACGGGGGAGTTGTACCCCTGCGAAAGCCGGGAACGGTTGTGCGATCGCCTGGTGACGGGAGAAGAAGTAGCCCTCGACCTCGAAGCGTTGACGTTGACCCAAATCGTCACCGGTGCGGTGTTTGCCCTGGCCCCACTGGGAGATGTCAAACCGGTGATTGACGCGGGGGGATTGTTTGCCTATGCCCGCCAAACCGGCATGATTGGAGCCCCGACGTCGTGACCAGCCACCAGGTAGAAGTGCGCGATCGCCGAACTGGCGAGGTGTTTGTGTTGACGGTGCCGGAGCATCGCCCGCTGCTGGAATGCTTTGAGGAACACGGCATTGATCTGCCTTTTGCCTGTCGGCAGGGGGCCTGCACCACCTGTGCGGTGCGGGTGTTGGCCGGCGAGCTCGAGCAACGGGACGCGATGGGTTTGTCGCCTGCTTTGCAACAGGAAGGATATGCCTTGTTTTGCGTAGCCCGGGCGCGCTCGGCGGCGATTGTCGAAACCCAAGACGAGGACGAGGTGTATCGTTTGCAATTTGGTCGAGCCTTTGCCCAAGCCCGCCGCCCCTGGTGGCCCTTTCCGAGATGGACGGCCGATTGATGCGTTGGCGTTTATCGCTGTTTTGGGTATTGTTTGCGCCCTTTGCCCTGGTGGGGTTGGGGGTAGGCGGCGCTACGTTCGCCGGTTATTTCCGGCAAAGACAAGTCACGGCCCGGCTGGTAGCCACCGCAGCCGCCCCCAAAGCCGGACGGGACTCCTCCGAGGAGCTGGCCGACCAACGGCAAGCCCTCATCCAAGCCGTGGCGTTGCAACAGCAACGGGTGCAAAACGGCGATATTCGAGATTTGGCGGCCCTGCAACGGGGGTTGACGGAGAGCCTGCGGCTTTTTCCCAAGGTGGATGGGCTGGCCCTGGCCAACGAACGGGGGGATTTTGTCCATTTGCACCGTCAGCCCAACGGTCGGTTTTCGTGGCGGCAGCGACAGCTCCCCGATCGCCGGTTGTATCGCTACGAAGGGGATGGCGAAACCTTTGTTTTGAAGGAAACCCGCACGGATTTTGACCCCCACCGGGACCCGCCGGCGGCCCCCTGGTACGCAGCGGTCAAGGAAAACGGAGATCTTTGGCGCACCACGGTGTCGCGGGCGCAGGGGTACTCACAGCCAGAGTTGGTTTTGTTTGCACCGTTGCGCGATCGCGAGGGTCGGTTTCGGGGGGTGGTATCGGCGGCCGTGAACCGGAAACACCTGAGTCAATCCCTGGCCGCTGACCTCCCCAGCCCCGGTAGCCGCCGGTTTGTGGTGGATGCCGCCGGGCAATTGGTGGCCACATCTACCGGCGAAGCGCTGGCAACGGCGTTTGCGGCCGATAACTTCCCCCAACCGCGCTTGGCGATCGCCAGTGCCGATCCGGTGGTGGCGGCGATCGCCGCGCAACTGGGCCAAGGTCTGGGGCCCGGTACCCAAGATTGGCACTGGCAAGGTCAGAACTATGCCCTCTATGTCCAGGATTTGCCCGACCAGGAACAACTGGTGGTGGTGGTGCCCCACGCCGATTTTTACAGACTGGGAGGAGCCGGAGGCTGGGTAGTGCTGCGATCGCTCCTCACGTTGCTGGGCACGGCGGCGGTGGGATGGGCTTTGGCCGGGTACCTGCACCGGTCTTTGCGGCACATCGAACAGGCGGTTACAGGGTTTTCCCAAAATCAATTTGAGCCAGAGGTATCCCCCAACCCCATTGCCGAGTGGCAGGCTTTGGGGGCGCACATCCAGGCGATCGGGCAAGATTTGGCGGCGGCGGCGCTTCTGCGCCAGACCTACACCGCCGAGCTGGAAGCAGCGATCGCCGAGCGGACGCAAAAGTTGCAGACCACCGAGCGGTTTTTGGCCAACCTCTTGGATCGGTTGCCGGGGATTGTGCGGGTAGAGGATGTCCCTACCCGGACGTTGCGGTTTGTCAATGCCACCCATCAAGCGCTGGCGAACGCCGATGCTTTGGCGTGCAGCCCCAAAGTAGCCGCAGCGCTGCAGCAGGCATTGACCCTCGAAACCGAAATTCTGCTGGGCGATCGCCACGGTCAGGAACGGTGGTGGTGGGTACGCCGGCAGCTTTTGCGCGACCCGGACGGAAACCCCGAATTCTTGCTCACGATCGCCGAAGACATCACCGCTCGTCGCCGATTGGAAGCCGCCCGGCAGGAGCGGGAAACCCAATTTCGCAACTTAGCGGAAAACATCCCGTCCGCGATTTTCCGGTATGTGTTGTACTCCGATGGCCGGGAAGCCATCACCTACATCAGTCCCCGCGTTGTTCACATTTGTGAAATCCCTCCCCAAGCCATCCTCAACGATATCGGCAGTTGGTGGCGGTTGGTGGCGGAGTATGAAGCTTCCAGCCTGCGGGCGGCGATCGCCTATTTGCAGCCCCTGCAGCAGGAATTGTGGCTCCATGTGCCCAGCGGGCAGGAAAAGTGGGTTGAAATAGTCGCAATCCCGTTTTGGGGCGACCATGGGGAAGTATTTTGGGACGGTCTGCTCACCGATATCACCGATCGCCGCCGCAACGAGCAAGCCCTGCGCGATAGCGAAGAACGCTACCGCACCCTGGCGGAGTCGTTGCCGGTGGGGGTGTTTCGCAGCGATGCCCAAGGGCAAATCATCTATTGCAACCAAACCTTGCAAGCGATTCTTGGCGTATCCACCGTTGGCCTCACGGTCGATGGGTGGATGCAGTTTGTGAATGAGCAAGATCGAGCAACGGAAAGCGCGGGCTGGCAGGCTTTTGTGGAGGAAGCGCAACAGGGACGCACCGCTCCCCGCGAAGTAGAGTGCCCCTACCGCAGCGCTTCCGGGCAAACCGGTTGGGTCTGGGTACGGGTCATCCCCGAGCGCGATCGCGAAGGGCGACTGGTGGGATTTCTGGGTTCGGTGCAGGAGATCACCGCCCGCAAAACCCTGAGTGAAGGACTGGATCGCGAGCTCTCCCTCCGCCGGGCGATCGAAGCGGCCATGGTCGAGGGGCTGGCCGTCGCCGACAGCT
>DMPD01000159.1 GCA_003456125.1 Cyanobacteria bacterium UBA8156
TTTGAATTGCGCCAGGTCACCCTCAACGAAGCCGTGGATATGCCCGCCGCCTACCGCCGGGCGATTGAATTGGCAGGGGCCGGCCTCTGGTCGCCAGCGCTGCAGGAATTTCAGCGGGCCCGGCAGGAGTTGGGGGGGCGCAGCCTGGCCCTTTCCGTGGAAGAACAATACGGCTTGATCGCCGCCCATGCCCGCATTACTTCGGAACGGGCCAAGCAACCCCAGACCGATTCCGGGATTCGGATTTTGCTGTTGCTGATCGACGGCCAGTGGCAAACCGCCCTCCAACAACTGCGGGATACCCCGGCGATCACCGGTAAGGTGGCGGCGGCGTTGCAACGGTACCCCTATTTCGTGCAACCCCGGGCCATCGCGGCGGTGAAGGTGAGCAACACCGAAGAAGCGGTGGTGTGGGGGGCCCTGCTGGAGATGTACCAGAATGGCTATCGGGCGGCCCGGGAGGGCTTAGCCCAACGGCAACAGGAAACCGCCCAACGGCTGGCGATTTTGCAGGAACTGGATGTGCTGCCCCTGACGGCCCGGGTGACGGCACTGTTTGGCGAGGTTTCGCCGTGGAACGGCAATCTGGAGGTGTGGGATTTGCCGCCGGGCAGTTTGCCACCGGGGGAAACCTGGTACGAAGTGGAGGTGATGGCCCTGCAAACCGCCGAGGATTGGCAATTGGAACCCATCGCCGAATTGGGCCGGCGATCGCCCAAGGCCGTGTGGCGCGGTCTGGGCCTGGACAACAACGGGGCTTTGGCTGCCACGACGGTGGATGCCGATGGCTTTGCCCGGGGAGCACTGTTGCAGGCGCGATCGCTGCAGGTGGACGGGGCCGGCCGGGTACGGGTGTTGGCCACCGGCAGCCGGGATTTGCTGGACAGCGGCACCCCTTTGGCGGCCTACAGCAACAGCTTGGCCTTCAATACCGCCAACGAACGGGTAGGAGCCTTCAGCCTGCCGGAACCGATTCGCCGGCAAATGGCAGACGCCCTGTACCGGGACTTGCAAGCCCTGGGGGATGTCTCCTTAAGTCGCGAAGCCTTTGCCGATCAATTTCAGCGCTGGAACCTCAGCCAAACCGATGCCAACGGCGATGGCCGCCCCGATTGGCTCTTGGAAATCGATCGCCTGAAAATTGATGTGGGCGATCGCCCCTACCCCGCCATTGCGGTGTTTGATGGGACGGGTACCCTCCTCTACAGCGATTTGCGCCCCGAGAACCAAACTTCCCGCCGCTGGGTCACCCTCTTGGCGGGGAACCGGGCCCTGGTGCGAGAAGGCGATCGCTACCGGATTCAGCCCATCCTGCCATGAAAATCCTCTGGATACTTGGGGTTTTGCTGCTGACCCTATCCCCGACCGCCATCCAAGATTTCATTCGTCAAAATGAGGCAGCGGCCAACGCCCGCGATGTAGCCGCCATGGTGCGCTTTTTTGCCCCGACGGCCACCATTACCCTGGCCCAACCGGACGGCAACCCCGTCACCCTAAACGTTCCCCAATACCAAGCCCTGTTGCAGCGGGTGATGCCCCAATACCGCTCCTACCGCAACCGCATGGTGGTTAGCGCCTGGCACCAAACCGGCGATCGCATCCAAGTCAACGGCACCACCTACGAGGCGATCGACAGTCCCCGCCTCAACGCCGCCGCCAATTGGGAAGCCGAAGTGCAACAAAACGGCGATCGCCTGCAATTCACCCGGGTACGGGCCTACTTCTCCCAGGCTTTTGGTTCTTAAGCCACAGGCAAGAGGTTACAGGGAACAGCTGCCATGCCACGGTGCGCCATCCCCCTCACCCTAAATCCCTTCCGAGCTCCCCTCTCCCGCACTGGGAAAGGGGCTGGAGGTGAGGGTTAAACCCTTGGGGGTCTGTTTGCTACCAGCCATACATCAAAATTCCGGGCGGTCAAACGGATCGGGCGAGAGATCGGGATAGGTATCCATCCGGCCGGGGATGGGGTGGCGCGCTGGCTGCAACCCCGCCAACACCCGCGATAGTTGCAAAGCGTCGAGGGATAGCCGGGACTCCCGCACCTTATGCCAAACCGATCGCCCCATCAGCACCCCCCGGCTGCGACGCTCCGCACCAATTTCTTCCAGATAGGCTTCCCGTTCGCTTTGGTAGTCGGTCGAAGTCACCTGAAAATCGCGTCGGGGCAAATCCGCGGCTTGGGCCACCACCCGCGCCACCGTGACCAACAGTTCCGGGTACAGCCAGGTGTAGGCCGGATGCACCGTCAGCGAACAGCGGTGGGGGGACACCGGGCCCCGATCGCGTCCGCGATTCAACAACACGGCAAAATAGCCGATCGCCGCCTTGCGCTGGGCCTCATACACATAACCGGACACCTCTTGGGTGCCCGCCAACAGGTGCTGGGTATGGGCGATCGCCTTCTCCCACAGATTCACCCGAAAATCGCAGGCACTCAGATCGTACACTTGACGGATTTGGGGGGGCATCGCCGCCGTATCGAGCTGGTACAACAGCGCCGCTTCGGCATTGTCCACCGGCCAACAGTTGGGGAGATGGGGTTCCCGCGCCGCCAGCTGCTCCGTGAGGGCCGCCGACACCACCCAGGTGCTGACATGGGACAACGGCTGAAACCCGTTGTGGCGATACAACGCCATCTCATCCCGATCGCTTTCATCTACCCCCAAAACCCAAGTGCGAGCTTCCCAACAGGTTTCCAGACTGTGGCGAATGAGTTGGGTACCCACCTGGAAAAAGTCCAGTCCCTTGGCCACCAGCAACCGCTCGATCTGCCAAGTGCTGCGGCTGCGGTTGTAGGCCGAAACCTGGATCGCGCCGACCACTGTCCCCCGCAATTCTGCCCCCCGCAATTCCGCAACGTAGGTGCGCGCCACCGGCCACCAAGGATGGGGCAACCACTGGAGCAACGGCATCGCATGGTGCCAGCGCCGGGCATGGCGCGACAACCCCACGTAGTCTTCCCGCGCTCGGGCCCGTTCCTGATACCTTAACCCCGCCGCGTGGGTCTGAAACCCCGCCGCATGTACCGGAGGCAGGGCAATGGAAGATACTGTCTCGGATTCTGTTTCAGATTCCGTCTCCGACTCCGGCAATCGGGCCTCTAACCCAGACATCTCCAGCCCAGACACCTCTAACCCAGATAAAGGAGCCTCCAGCTCCGACAGGGCGGCCTCCGACAGAGCGGCCTCCGACAGGGCGGCCGAGGTATAAAGCTGGTGCAAAGCGTACAGGTCTCGCTGATCGGCGGCCCGAATGTGGATGCCTGCGAGGTTCATATTCGCACGTGCGATCTTAAGTTGGCCTCACTCTACCACAAAGAATACGCCGCCAGCTTGGGCTTGGACGTAGGGCCGCAACCGGGCAATCCATTCTTCGCCCCCAAGATGGTCGATCCCGGTTTCTTGGGCCATGTGCGTTAGCACGGGCAACAACCCCACCACCGATCGCAGCAGGAATTTTTCGGAACCCGAGAGGGCGGCTTGGCCAATGTCGTCGGGGCGATCGTCGGGGAAGGCCTCAGCCCGATCGTCGGTAACCAACAGCTTGGCGGTGCCCGTCTCCCGCCGTTGGGCATCGGCTTCAAACCATTGAATCACCTGGGGGCGGGTGAGGTGGGCCATCGGTATCCCCAAATCCGCCGCGATCGCCTGCAACACCCGCACCCCGTGGAGGGCAATGCGCAACAGAAAGCGCTCTTGGCTGCTGCCCCCCCCCGCCTCAATGGCGGCTATTTCCGCCGGTGTGACCAAATTGGAATCGCTCACAGGGGTTTGCACATTTTGGTAAATGTCTTTATATTAAGGGTTGGATACAACCTTCGCTGAGGAAACCCTAGCCTTCGTAACTTTTTTGAGCGCGTTTTCCATACCTTTTTGGCTTGTTCTTTTTGGGCTAAGTTTTGAGATGGGTTTTGGCAGAGGGCTGTGCTTTGGGGGCTTGCCCGTAGAGCCACCCGTAGGGTCAAGTTGCTTAAAGTTAAGTTGCTCAGGGTCAAGTTGCTCAGGGTCAAGCGGCTTGGTCCCAGGCGATCGCGGCGTGAAATTCTATTTTTTGGTAGTAGCCCCGTCTTTTTGGCGGGGTTTTTGGTATCGGTTGGGAGGGTAGCAGGCGATGACCTATGCAGGAGAAGCCGACGTTTTGCAGCAAAGCGTGGTGGTGTTTTCGCAAAACTACTTGCCCATTGGCAGCATCAACATCAAGCGGGCGATCGCCCTGTTGGTGGCGGGGCGGGCGGAACCGTTGGCAATGTTCAGCCGGTTTGAGTGGCAGGTGCGATCGCCCCGGATTACGTTGCGGGTGCCGGAGTGCATCCGGTTACTGGTAGGCAAGACCGAACGCCATTGGAAAGCGCCACCGGTCTCTCGGCGGGCGGTGTTTCGCCGGGACGGCCACGCCTGTCAATACTGCGGCAGCCTTAAAAAATTGACCATCGATCACATTGTGCCGCGGTCGCGGGGGGGGCCCCACACCTGGGAAAACGTGATCACGGCCTGCGAACCCTGCAACCTGAAAAAAGGCGATCGCCTGCCCCATGAAGCGGGGATGCCGCTGCGATCGCGGCCGAAGGCACCGGCCCATCCCGCCGTAGCCTTTGCCGAACATTTTTGGCGACAACACGCCCTGGCGGAAGATTAGCCCGTATATTGTTGAGCGGTGATGGGGAGACGGGCGGTGGACGGAAACGCAAAACCAGGAGTGACCTTGTCCACACGGTGGACGGGTTTTCAGTTAATGCTGGCGGTGGATGCAGCAGTGGTGGCGCTGCTGATGGTGGAGCAGATTTTGCAGGGGGGGACCCTGTGGCTGCCCTTGGCGGGGGCCCTGGCGGCGGTGGCCCTGGCGGGGGTGTGGTGTGTACCCGTCCTGCGGTTCTGGAAAACGGGCCAAATCATTCGGGAAGAGGGGCCCCAATCCCACAAGGTGAAGGGGGGCACCCCCACCATGGGGGGGCTGTATGTGGTGCCGGTGGCGATCGCCGTGGGCTGGGCTTTGGGGGCTTGGCAGGGGGATGCCCTAGCGGCCGGTCTGTTGACGTTGGCGTTTGGAGCGGTGGGCTGGCTCGACGATTGGCAAGTACTGCGCCGCAAGTCCAACAAGGGCATTTCACCGCGGTTAAAGCTGGGGCTCTTGGCGATCGCCACGGCGGCTTTTTGTCTGTGGCTGGGCTGGGCCCATCCCGAGGTGACAACGGTATCCCTCCCCTGGGGCGGGCAGTGGGCCCTGGGGTGGGCGTTTTGGCCCCTGGCAGCCTTTGCGTTGTTGGGCAGCAGCAATGCCACCAACCTCACCGATGGCTTGGACGGTTTGGCCGGCGGCACCGGGGCGATCGCCCTGACGGGTTTGGCCGTGTTGTTGGCCCCGGCCCAGCCGGAGTTGGCGGCCTTGGCGGCGGCTTTGGCGGGGGGATACCTCGGTTTCCTGGTGGCCAATCGCCATCCGGCCCGGGTGTTTATGGGCGATACCGGTTCTTTGGCCCTGGGGGGAGGACTGGCGGCGATCGCCTTGGCGGCCGACCAACTGTGGGTATTGCCGGTACTGGGCTTGGTGTTTGTGGGGGAAACCCTCTCGGTGATCTGGCAGGTGACCTACTACAAACTCACCAAGGATGAAAACGGTGTGGGCCAGCGTTGGTTTCGGATGGCTCCTTTCCACCACCATTTGGAGTTGGGGGGCTGGTCGGAAACCCAGGTGGTGGCGGCTTTTTACGCGATGGGCCTGGTGGCGGTAGCCGTTGCCTTGCTGTGGGCGCCCTAGAACAACGGGCGGGGAACCTGCTACAATGCAACTTTTGCAAGTACGCAGAGGGCACCATGACCAAACGCACCTTAGAGGGGACACGCCGCAAGAAACGACGGACATCGGGATTTCGGGCGCGGATGCGTAGCGCCACCGGTCGGCGCGTAATTCGGACGCGGCGGCGGCGGGGTCGGGCGCGGTTGACGACAGCTTGAGGGATTCCCATGTTGCCGGCGCGGTATCGGCTGCCCCGGGAGGCCTTTGCCAAAGTGTATGCCGAAGGAAAACGCTACCAAAGCCGGTATTTGCGGCTGCGGGTGTTGGCGACCGATACCCCCACCCAGCACCAATGGGGACTGGTGGTGGGCAAAAAAGTTTCCAAAAAGGCCGTGGTGCGCAACCGTTGGAAAAGGCAGTTGCGGGCTCTCATCACCCGGTTTCTGCAAGCAGAAAACCTGCCGGGATTTCAAGCCATTGTCAGTGTGGCGATCGGGGCTGTGCCCGATGGGTCTCCCTTGCCCTTTGCGGATTTGCAGGCCGATGCCCGGCAGCTCTGGCAAGCGGCCGGTTGGTTGCCCCGATTCAAACCGCCGAAGCCCATTCGGAAAATCGGCCAGCCCAAAAACGAGCCGAAAGTAGATTTGGAAGGTCAAGCAAGCAGCGGTAGCGCTGGAGCCTTGCCGAGAGGCGCACGGTAAACCGGACAGGTCGTGCTAGCTTATTGGCAATTTTGACCGGTGTGGCGGATCGCCGTGTACATCAAGCAGGTAGAACTTTCTCGCTTCAAATCCTTTGGCAACACCACGGTGGTGCCGTTTTTACCCGGTTTTACCGTGATTTCCGGGCCCAACGGTTCCGGCAAATCCAACATTCTGGATGCCCTGTTGTTTGCCTTGGGGTTGTCCAGTTCCAAGGGGATGCGCGCCGATCGCCTGCCGGACTTGGTGAATGCGGGCCATGCCAAGCGCGGGCGCACCTCTGAAGCCAGCGTGATGGTGACCTTTGCGTTGGACGATGGGCAGGAATGGAAAGTATCCCGGCGATTGCGGGTGACCGACCGGGGCACCTACACTTCGACCTACTACAGCGACGAGGTGCCCTGTACCCTCAGCGAATTGCACGAGCGGTTGGCGGCGTTGCACATCTACCCCGAAGGCTACAACGTGGTGTTGCAGGGGGATGTCACCGGCATCATTTCCATGAACCCGCGGGAGCGACGGGAAATCATTGATGAATTGGCGGGGGGGGGAGAGTTCGATCGCAAGATTGCCCAAGCCAAGGAGAAGCTGGACGAGGTCAAAGCCGGAGAAGAGCGCTTCCGGATTGTCGAGCGGGAGTTGCAGCAAAGTTTAGAGCGGTTGGCGGCCGACCGGGTGAAAGCGGAAAAATACCGGCAGGTGCGCCAGCAGTTGACCAGTCTGGACGGATGGGAAACGGTGTTGCACCATCGCCAGCTTACGCAAAACCAGCAAGCGGTGGCCACCCAACTCCAACAATGGGAAACGGCGATCGCCCAGGGCACCCTCAAGCAGCAGGAATTGCAGGAAACGGTGCAGGCGGCAGAGGCCTACTGGGCTGACCTCAACCAGCGGGCGCGGCAATTGGGGGAAGAGGAGCACGTGACCCTCAGCGCGGCGATCGCAGCCCAGCAGGCGGAGCTGCGGGCCCTGCAGCAACGGGATCGGGAATTGGGGGAAGCCTACCGCCGCAACCAAGAGCGGGTGACCCAACTGCGGGAAGAAATCGAGGCCTGCGGCGAAGAATTGCAAGGGGTCGCCGGGCAACGGGACACTTTGGCCGCCGCGCTGGTGGCCGCCGAAGCGGCCCGCCAACAGCAAATCCCTGTGGTGGAGAAGTGTCAGGCCGAAGTGGCGGCGATCGCCGGGCGCAGTGCCGCCTGGGTCAAGCGCCAAACCGAGGGCTACGAAACCCAGCGCCGCATCCAGGAAGCCTTGGCCCAACAGCAGCAGGAAGAAGCCCGCCTGACGGAAGCGGAACGGCAACGCAGCGAGCAATTGGCCGCTCGGCAACAGGAACTGGCGGCGATCGAAGCCCAAATTCCCGGTTGGGAGAGCGAATACGCCCAGATCAAACGGGCGGCGGAGGGGGCCCGCAACCTCAGCGAAATTACCCAGCGCACCCTCGGCGAAGCCCAATTAGATGTCCAAACCTGCCGCGAGACCATCGACCGCCTGACCCAAGAACAACGGCAAAAAGCCCGCCAGTTGGACAAACTGGAAGCCCAGGTGCAAGCCGAGAAAGAAATCCAGGGCACCCGCGCCGCCCAAATTATCCAAGATGTGGGCATTGAGGGGGTACACGGTCTGGTGACCCAACTGGGGCGGGTCAGCGAAACCCACCGCCTAGCGCTGGAAACCGCGGCCGGCGGTCGGCTGGGGAATTTGGTGGTGGCCAGCGACGAAGTGGCCGCCGAGGCGATCGCCCTGCTCAAACGGGAGCGGGCCGGCCGGACCACCTTCTTGCCCCTCAACAAATTGCGGCCTTCCCCGGCCTTGCCCCCCCTCGATCCCAAGTTGGGGGCGATCGCCTATGCCTTGAACCTGGTGGAGTTCGAGCCCAAATACACCAACGTGTTTGCCTTTGTCTTTGGCAATACCTTGGTCTTTGGGGACTTGGAGGCCGCCCGGCCCCACATCGGCCGGTATCGGATGGTGACCGTCGATGGGGAATTGTTGGAAACTTCGGGGGCCATCACCGGCGGCAGTTCGCGGGATCGGGCTTCGACGTTGCATTTTGGGGTCGTCGAGCCGCCGGAATCCCAAGAGGCCCGACAATTGCGAGAGCGGTTACAGGAATTGGATCGGATGTTGGGTCGCCTCCACCAAAAGTTGCGAGCGGAGCAAACCCGGGTCGAAAAAGCCGAAGCCGAATTGCGCCAGGCCCGCGAAGCCCAAGCCCAAACCCAACAGCAACGCGATCGCCTCCAAGCCCGTTTGCAGGAGGTATTGCCCCGCCGGGAGGCCCTGCAAACCGGGATTCAGCAAAACACCGCCGAATTGGCACTCATCCGTTCCCAGCGCCACGGCGCCCAGCAAGCGACGGCCGTCCTCCAGGCAGAATACCAAGCCAGTCAAGAAGCGCTGGCCGCCCTCGCCACCGACAATGCCCATCACCAATGGCAACAGGCTCAGGCGCTGTTGCAGCGTCAAGCCGAGATTTTGAGCGAAAAGGAAGCGGCGGTACGGCGGTGTCAGCAGGAAATCGAAGCCAATGAGACCCAGTTCCAGCGCTTGGAAGCCAAGTTGCACCGCTATCGCGAACAATTGCAGGAATTGCGGGGAAATCAAACCCACCAACTCAACAGCACCACCCAACTGCGGGTGCAAATCCGCCAGCACGAAGAGCGTCTGACCCGCGACAGCCAACAACTGGCGGCCCTAGAAAAAACGGTTGGGGCTGTCCGCGCCGAGCGGGATACCGCCGAACGCACCTGGCGCAGCCGCCAAACCGAGTTGCAGCACCTCACCTGGGAACTGGAGCAACACCACCACCGCCGCAGCGAAGGGGCGGCGGCCCTGCAAGAACTCGAAACCCAACTGGCCCAGTGTGTTTTGCCCGACCCCCGGCCGGAAGTACCGGCGGATTTGACCCTAGAGCAACTGCAACACGATCGCCGCCGGTTGCAAAAGCAATTGCAGGCGATGGAGCCGGTCAACATGCGGGCGATCGAAGATTGGGAAGAAACCCAACAACGACTCGCCGACCTCAGTCAGCGGTTGACCACCCTCGAACGGGAGCGCACCGAGTTGTTGCTCCGGGTTGAAAATTTCACGACGTTGCGGCAACGGGCCTTTTTGCAGGCTTTCCATGCCATTGATGCTCATTTTCAAGAGATTTTTGCGGAATTGTCCGACGGCGATGGTCATTTGCAGTTGGAAGACCCCAGTCACCCCCTCAACGGCGGGCTGAACTTGGTGGCCCACCCCAAGGGCAAGCCGGTGCGGCATTTGGCTTCCATGTCCGGGGGCGAAAAATCCCTGACGGCCCTCAGTTTTATTTTTGCCCTACAGCGCTACCGACCGTCGCCGTTCTATGCCTTTGATGAGGTGGATATGTTTTTGGATGGGGCCAACGTGGAGCGACTGGCGGCCATGATGCGCAAACAAGCCAAGCTGGCCCAATTTATCGTAGTGAGCCTGCGCCGCCCCACCATTGAGGCGGCCGAACGCACCATCGGCGTGACCCAGGCGCGGGGGGCCCACACCCAAGTATTGGGACTTGAGCTGAAATCCAGCTAAACGTGAATTTTAGGACCTGGGCAACTCCTGCTGGGCTTGGGCAAAGTCCGCCGCGGTGATTTGCAAAGGGGTTTGGGGATCGTTGTGGGCGCGATGCCGCCGGATCGCCGCGATCGCCGCCCGATTGCTCACAAAGGCCAAATCGGCCCCGCTGTACCCCTCGGTTTGTTGGGCCAGGGCCGGCAAATCGACATCGGCAGCCAAGGGGCGATCGCCGTTGTGTACGGTTAGAATCGCCAACCGTTCGGCCGCGGTGGGCAAGCCAATTTCCAGATGCAGTTCCAACCGCCCCGATCGCAACAGCGCCGGATCGATGGCTTCCCGTCGATTGGTGGCCGCCACCACCAACAGCCCGCTGCTCGATTGCAGACCGTCCATTTCCACCAACAACTGCCCGATCGCCCGATCGCCCACCCCACTATCGCCAAAACCATGCCCCCGGGCCGGGGCCAAGGTGTCCAATTCATCAATAAAAATCGTGCAAGGAGCCGCCTGCCGGGCCGTGGCAAACAAATGGCGGATGGCCTGCTCCGTGGCCCCCACCCATTTGCTCATCAGTTCCGGGCCGTTCACCGCAATGAAGTTGGTCTGACCCGCCGTGGCGATCGCCTTCGCCAGCAGGGTTTTGCCGGTGCCGGGGGGGCCCCACAACAAAATCCCCCGGGGGGCGTGGGCCCGCGCCTGTCGGTACAACTCCGGTTGGCAAAACACCCCCTCGATCGCCTCCTGCAGCGTCGCCTTCACCGCCGCCAAACCACCAATGGCCGTCCAAGGTACCTGGGGAGATTCCACCGCCATGGCCCGCAACGCTGCCGGCTGGACCTGGGTCAGGGCGTGCTCGAAATCCGCCGCCGTCACGGTCAACGTCGCCGGCACGTCCTGCAAATTGGGCACCTGTCGCTGCAACGAGTGCAAAGCGGCCGCCTGACCCAACCCTTTGAGGTCGGCCCCCACAAAACCACGGGTGCGGGCCGCCAAGTCAGCCAAATTCACATCGGGGGCCAAGGGCATATGGCGGCACTGAATCGCCAAAATTTCCCGTCGGGCCGCCTCATCCGGCACCGGAAACACAATTTCCCGGTCGAACCGCCCCGGTCGCCGCAGGGCCGGATCGAGGGCATCGGGACGGTTGGTGGCCGCCAACACGATCACGCCACCGCTGGGCTGGAACCCATCCATCAATCCCAACAACTGGGCCACCAACCGTTTTTCGACTTCCCCTTCCACATTGGCGCGGTTGGGAGCCAAAGCGTCGATCTCGTCAATAAAAATCAAACAGGGAGCGGCCGCCGCTGCCTGGGCAAATACCTCCCGCAACTTGGCCTCCGCCTCCCCGTAATACTTGCTCAGGATTTCCGGCCCCACCAAAGCCACGTAGGACACCCCCAAGGTCGCCGCCAGCGATCGCGCCACCAGGGTTTTGCCGGTGCCGGGG
>DMPD01000158.1 GCA_003456125.1 Cyanobacteria bacterium UBA8156
GGTGATTGCCGCCGATCTTGCCGGTTCTGCGCTTCCTGCCGCAGACGAAGATATCAGCGCGTGGGTGCGACAGGTTCTGGGCTTAACCCTCACCGAAGCCGACTTGCAGGGTGCGATCGCCTCGCGGCTGGGCGATCGTCCGTTGCGGCCCTTTCAGCAGGCAATTGCCGCCGCAGGCCACCGCATCACGTTGGTCAAAGCCGGTTGTGGCACCGGCAAAACCATTGGAGCGTATGCGTGGGCCAAAGAGCGGGGTCAAAATCGCAAGCTGTTTTTTGGCTATCCGACGACCGGTACGGCATCCCAAGGTTTTATGGATTATGCCGTCGCCACCAACTTCGAGTGTGACTTGATGCACTCCCGTGCCGACCTCGATCGCGAACTCCTGTTTTCGGGAGAAACCGACGACTCGGAAGGGATCGATGCCCGTTTATCGGCTTTGCGGGCATGGCGCAACAAGTTGATTATCTGTACCGTTGATACCGTCCTTGGCTTGGTGCAGAACAACCGCAAGCCCCTGTACGCTTTTCCGGCGCTACTGCAAGCGGCTTTTGTGTTTGACGAAGTTCATGCCTACGATGGGCAGTTGTTTGGGGCATTGCGGCGCTTTTTAACGGCGTTTCCAGGGGCACCCGTCCTGTTGATGAGTGCCAGCTTCAGCCCAGAGCAGATTGAGGCCATCCGGCAAACGGCGGCCAGCATGGGGGAGGAAATCGGCATGGTGGAAGGGCCGGCGGCCCTGGAAAAGCTGCCGCGCTACCGGCTACGCTATCTACCGGAAGCCACGGATTCCTTCGATGCCCTATGGGCGGACGTGGGGGATGCCCTCGCCGTGGGTCAGAAAGTCCTGTGGGTCACGAACACTGTGGCGCGCTGCATCGAGTTGTACCGGGCGGGACGCGATCGCTTTGATTCCGTTTTTCCCAATGCGCGAGTACTGATTTACCACAGTCGATTTCGTTACCGAGATCGTTTGCGCAAGCATGGGGCAGTCATTGAGGCATTCCAGGGCGATCGCCCCGTCTTGGCGCTCACAACCCAGGTTTGTGAGATGTCACTGGATTTGAGTGCCGATTTGTTGGTAACTGCCATGGCTCCAGCGGCTGCCCTGATTCAGCGCATGGGCCGGCTCAATCGCCGAGTGGTGGAAGCAGTCGATGGCTCCGTCCGTCTGGCTTCTGGGGCTATCCAAGCGGCTGTCATCTATCCCTGGACAGAGCCTCATCCCTATCGGCAGGAAGAATTGGCGACGGGCCAGCAACTGGTTGCAAACCTAGGGGAGCGGTCGGATATTTCTCAAGCTAATTTGGCGGAGACAGCGGCAAAAATTGCAACTTCCATGCCACAGGCTGCCCACTCCGTCTGGTTGGATGAGGGCTGGCTTTCCTATCCCCAGCCTTTGCGAGAAGGAGGGGGTTCCATCACGGTACTGCTTGAGAAGGATATGGGTGACATCAAAAAAGAAGCCAAGCGCCTAGAGTCGGAGAAAGGTCGCCAAGGGTTGTTTTTGCTAGCAGCCCAAGGGTGGTCGGTACCGATCCGACTGATGAAGGGATGGGAGCAATGGAAGCGTTGCGGGTTTTATTTCATCGCCCCCAGTACTGCTGTGCACTATTCCGAAGAAACAGGAGCCGAGCCATGCCAACCAAAGTAGATCGGGGACTTAAAAAACTGGAATTCAGCCTGACCGATCCTCACATGAGTCCGATGCACCGGGCAGGGTTAGCGGGGCTGTACATGACCTTGCAGCAACTGGAGCGAGAGGGCGCAACGCCGGTTGGTGGATTGGTTTGGCAGCTATCACCGCGCCGCGTCGAGATGGTATGGGCGGGCAACGATCGCGAAGTCTTGGACTGGTTGCTCAAAGAGTCGTTTCGGTTGAACGATGGGTTGATTGATCTGCGGGGTTTGGGTTTTCTCTCTATCCAAGGGCGGGTTCTCGTCCACCAAGGGATTTTGGGTACCCTGTTGCAGCGCAACAGCACCCACAAGAAAGTAGGGGTTGTGGAAAAAGCCTTTGAAGTGGAGGAAAATCAACCGCCCCTGATGGTTCGCTACAAAGCCTTGTCGGAGTACGTCTATCAAAACTATGCCAGCAGCTTGTGTGATAAGGATGGCTATCTCTCGGCAAAGGTGCTAAAGGTATCGGGTTGGCTGCATCCTGGAGCGGCGGTCAAGCACATGGCCTTTGGCAGCGACACCAGTTTCGAAGAATCGGCTGTTCTCGCTTTCCTGCTTTTGTTTGCGCCCGTAGGCTGTTTCTATTTTCAATTGCAATCGCGGTTGCGGGCCCAGCGGGCCCAGTTTGCCCTGATTGTGCCGGAGGTTCTCGATCTGGAAGGCTATGCCCGCTACCGCCAGCGACCCGGCTTGCGGGAAATGGGGTTCAAAGATTTTCACGCCTCCAGTTTGGGCGATGCCGGTTTGCGGTTTTTGACCCTGGATGAAACCGCCAAACTGGCTTCGGAGTATGGTGTGCCCCGTTGTCGCGTGTTGACCTTGGGGACTGTGAACTGGTCTGCTCAGCAGAAAACGCGCACCGATTCTTATCTAGTGGAACCGGGTCTGCGGCTGGCCGAGAGCTACTACCTTTGCCGACAGGAGCTGCCCGATCGCATGGTCATGGCCAAGGATGGGTCCAGAAGCGTGGTCATCACCAGTTTTTCCCGCGAAATTGTGGCTGAGAACCTGGTACGGGGGCGACCCTGGTACGAGGGATTTGCCGACAAGGTCAACAGCGACGATTTGTTCAAACAACTTACCTACGAACGAGGAGGACTCTACAAGATGATTCGCAACAGCAAACTGGAATGGACAGAGCGCGAACGTCAGTTTGTGCAAGCCTGTCACGAAGGCATCAGCAGCAGCTATGGGCAGTTGGCCAATCGGACGCGAGAAGGCGAAGCCATTCCCTTTGATAAATTCAACGTGCGCTTTCGCACGAGTCTCTCCCGCTGCAAAAATGCCGCGACGTTTCGCGAGTTCATGGCGGATTTCTGGGCACGTTCTGGGTATGTTCCCACCCTCCGGCAGCACTGGAACGATCTCATGGGCTTGGTGCTGGAGGATTGGCGAAAAGCCCGCGATTTGGCTTTGCTGGCGCTGGCTAGTTACCAGGGTAAGGGTGTCCGAACGACCGTTGATGAGTCTGAGTTGGAAATCGATGAAATGGCAGCGGCAGAACCGGATTTCTCCGACTTGGAGGAAGAAGCCGATTAAAAACCGCACTTTCGCTGCTGGACACCGCAAAGAAAGGGTTGTAGAAGCATCGCCGGGTTCTCAGCAATACGGGCGTTGCTGTGCAAACTTGCGATCGGTGTGAATGAATAGAGGTGACCTTCCCACAGATGCCGCCAGGCGTAATTGATTTACTTAGGAGCAAACTTCAATGGCTTTTCATCTGTTTGGCAACATTTTGACGAGTTATGGCACCGCCGCCAACAATCGCGGCGAGAACGATGGCAACATCACGACCCTGCAAAAGTTGCTTTGGCGGGGTGAAGTACACACCACCGTTTCGGCCGAAGCCATTCGTTGGGCCTTGCGCTACTACTGGCAAAGCAGCGGCAATGGGTACCCTGTCAATCGGCAATGGGATGACGAGAAAAACGACAACATCTGGCAAAATTCTGCCTTCAGCGATGAGGATTTTATCGATGATGATGTGCTGGGGTTCATGCGGGCAGAAGGGGCCAAGGTCGAAGCATCGGACGAACCGAAAGCCAAGGACAAGAAAGCACCCAAAGGAACCACGACGGCGCGGCGGGGGGTTTTGGAAGTCACCCGCGCGGTTTCGCTCACCCCGTTTGTGGGAGACATCACCTTCAATGCTGCCAGCGGTCAAAAGGGGCGAACGTCTCTCTATGGCACGGAAGTGCATGCCACCCGCTATCAGTATGGGTTTGCCCTAACGCCGGCGCGACTGAAAAAGCCGGAGCGCACGATCGCCGTGCTGCAGGGACTGATTGCCCTTGGGGAGGTAGCGGGCAACCATTCTCGATTCCTGTACGATTTCTCACCGGAGAGTCTGGTACTGCGCTGGACCCATGACTTTGCCCCGCGCTTGCTCTACTGCTTTGAAGAAGACCCCGATCGCGGCGATCTTGACGTTCCCAACCTGTTGCGTCGGATGGATGCCAAAGATATTGACCCCAAGGAAATTTGGGTGGCCGGGGCGATCGCCGATACCGAAGCAGGGGAGCGACTGGCGGCGGCGGGGGCCAAGGTTTATGGGGGCATCAAAGCCGCCGTCCACGAACTTGTGAGCCAGGTTGGGCGCGACCTGGAATTGAAAGATGCAGATGCTTGAGGTACAGATTTCCGGGAGGAATGTTGTCCATGCTTAGCTTCATCGTTGAGGTGCCCATTGCCTGTTTTCGGCAGTCCCAGGCGCGGGAGTATGCCGAAACCTACCCCTTGCCGCCACCTTCGACGGTTTATGGGATGTTGCTGTCGCTCGTTGGTGAAATGGATCGCCACCGCCACTGCGGTGCCCGCGTGGCCTTGGGATTGCTCTCACAGCCCGAGAAATCAACAGTAGTGCGCACGTTTCGGCGTTTCAAAAGCAAAGATCTGGCCGACCCGCGCAATGCCCGTCCCGACTATCAGGAACTCTTGACAGGACTTTCCCTGTGCGTATGGGTTGCTTCCGAAACCGAAAAACGGTCCCCAACCCTCAACGATCGCCTTGCCGATGCTTTGGCTAACCCGGCGGCGGTCGATCGGTTTGGCGGTCTCTGCCTCGGCGAAAGCCGTGACCTTGTCGATGCCATCTCCCTCCTCGATCGCCCGCTGGGTCAGGGAGTGCGGTGGTTGATGCAAGACCCGGATGGATGGCTATCTTTGCCCTATTGGGTGGATCACGTCGGTTCACAGGAAACGCGCTGGTTACGGTACTCCTTGCAGGTAGAAGCCGGCTCGGCCGAGCCACCCGCCGCCGCCTGGACAGAAATTCACGCGACTTAGCTTGCCTTCCTTCCCACCGATGCCGTCAGGCGTTGAACCCTTTTCCTCACACCCTCAACGCCATGTTTGCCCCCGATCTCGATTTACCGCAGAGCACACTGCGGGTCTCGGCACTCCATGCCTTTGCTTACTGTGCGCGTCTGTTTTACCTCGAAGAAGTCGAAGAACTCTACACCCAAGATGCGGCCGTGTTTGCCGGTCGCCGTCTGCACGTCGAACTCGAAAAGCAGGAGGGCGAAGACTGGGAAGAATTGTTTTTGGAAAGCGATCGCCTGGGACTGCGGGGCAAAGTCGATGCCCTGCGCACCCGCGATGGTCATATCATTCCCTACGAGCACAAACGCGGGCGCTCGGCCCGAGACGACCGCCCGCAACCCGAAGCCTGGGACAGCGATCGCCTGCAAATTTTGGCCTATGCCTGTTTGTTGGAGCACAGCCTAGGGGTCACCATCCCCGAAGGCCGTATTCGCTACCATGCCGACAATGTATTGATCAAAGTCCCGGTGACCGACAGCGGGCGGCAAGAAGTCAGCCAGGTAATTGCCCAAGCCCGAGAGTTGCGGGCTTCGCCCCGGCGGCCGCCGGTCACCACCAACGAGCGGCTTTGCACCCGGTGTTCCTTGGCACCGGTCTGCTTGCCCGAAGAAGCCCGTCTCGCCCACGATCGCGAGTGGCAGCCCATGCGTTTGTTTCCCCAAGATGACGATCGCGAGGTGGTGCACATTCTCGAACCGGGAACCCGGGTAGGCAAATCGGGCGAACAGTTGAAAATTTCCCGGCGCGATCGCCCCGACGAACTGGTGCCGGTGCAGCAGACCGGGCAAGTGGTATTGCACAGCTTTTCCCAAATTTCGACCCAGGCGCTGCATTTTTGTGCCGAGCAGGAGATCGGCGTACATTTCATCAGCGGTGGTGGACGCTTCATCGGCAGTTTCGACACGCGCCGGGGGAGCATCCAGCGTCGCATCCGTCAGTATGCGGCCCTCAGTGACCCAGAAACCTGTTTGCGTCTAGCCAAGCAGCTGGTGCTCTGCCGCGGCAAAGGACAGCGCAAGTTTCTGATGCGAGGCCGCAAAGGAGCCGCCGAACCCGCAACCCTCAGCCAAGCGATCGCCCGTATGAAAGCCCTGCTGCCTCAGATTGAGTCGGCCAAGTCCCTCGAAACCCTCTTGGGCATCGAAGGCAACCTCGCTGCTCTGTACTTTGGGACCCTCCCCCATTTGATCGGTCAGACAGTTCCCGACGAGATGCACTTTGCCGGACGCAACCGCCGCCCGCCCAAAGATCGCTTCAATGCGCTGCTGAGCTTTGGCTATGCCCTGCTGCTCAAAGATGTCATGAACGCCATTTTGGTCGTGGGCCTTGAGCCTGCCTTGGGGTTTTACCACCAGCCCCGCACCCAGGCCCCGCCCCTTGCCCTTGATCTCATGGAAATTTTCCGTGTCCTGCTGGTAGATATGCCCGTCATGGCTGCCATCAATCGCCACCAGTGGGATGTGCAAAGCGATTTTGAGGTGCGTGGGGAACAGGTTTGGCTATCCGAAGCCGGGCGCACCAAGTTCATCGAACTCTACGAGCGTCGCAAGCAAGAAAGCTGGAAACATCCCGTCACCGGTTATTCTCTCACCTACCGCCGTCTGCTGGAACTCGAAGTCCGGCTCTTAGAAAAAGAATGGAACGGCGAAGGCGGTCTCTTTGCCCAACTGGTCTTGAGGTAACCCTAGTCGCAGGGGGCACCGCCCCTGGTTCTCGTCAACACTGGCGTTTCCGTAAGATGGCCGGCTGTTGAGCCAATAGTATAGAGGTGCCCTAGAAACCATATAGTCATTTTAATTAACTTTGAGAAGTTTGCCCTCCCCCCCAGACCCTCTCCCAGAGCGAGAGAGGGGAGCCAAGAGAG
>DMPD01000033.1 GCA_003456125.1 Cyanobacteria bacterium UBA8156
ACCAGCCGCCGCTGGCGGTTCGCCTCGGTCACGCTTTGCAGCCGTGTCCTCAGTTCAGAAACTCTGGTGGGTGCTTGTTGTACGGGACAGACAATCAAATCGATGAGCTGCACCCCAAGGGGTTTGGTGGCCACATCGGATAACTGATTTAAGGAAACAAGGGTGATGTTGGCAGACAACAACCGATATTTGACGGGCAGGGGTGGCAGCAGGCTGGGACGGGCGACCCAAATCACAAAATGCCACTGGGTTACGCGCTCGTTTTGAGCCAGGTAAAGAACGATCTCAGGCAGGGCGCGATCGAAGAAACGGCCGTCTTCCTGGAATTGCACTTCTATGAAGTAGGTGGGGAACTCAGGAGTACGGCCCTCAAAGACTCCATCGAGGCGAAAGGCGGTTTGCTTCACTTCCACGGAGGTGAAGGTATAGTGTTGGGCAGTGTCGCCCGGCTGACCGAGTATCTCAAAGAAGGCTGCGGGGTATTCCTGAAAGAGGCGGTAGAAGATGGAATCGGTTTTCATGGGGGCGATCGCCCTTTTAAGGTCAAAAAAAGATGTTTGATTTTTACAGGAAATCCCTAGGAATCCAAGACGACTCCTTCATAAATCTCCTCAAGTGTCGCCCGGAAGCCAGTGCTCACTAATTCTAGGCGATCGCCCGCACCGTAGCTCACAATTAACCAATCCCCGGCTTCGTTTTTGCGATACACATCCACAACCATCTCCTCGGAACTCACCAAGACATAATCCATGAGATTGGGATTACGGCGATACTTGGCAAACTTTTTGCCGCGATCGTACGCCTCGGTACTGTCGGCTAAAACCTCCACAATCACACAAGGATAGCGAATGTACAAAGGGTGTTCGCGGTCTCGCTCATCACAGGTCACGCTGAGATCGGGATAGGTATAGTTGGAAGTGTGGAGAAGGTTGACCTTCAAGTCTGAGTTAAAAACTCGGCACGGCCCCCCCCGCAGATGATTCCGCAGCAACAGCAAAAGGTTGATTGCGAGGGTACTGTGATTTTGCGTGCCGCCACCCATCGCATACACACACCCATCGATGAGCTCGTGCTTGTCGGGCTGGCGTTCTTCCCAAGCAAAATACGCTTCAGGGGTAAAATACGGCTCCCGGGCTGCCGTCATCACAAGGGGCGATCGAGTTCTGTTCTGGATTTTAACGCCATGGCAGCGCTGCGGGGTGCGCTCAAGGATAGAGCGTTGGCAACCAATCCTGCAGAAACTCGCGGGCCCGGGCCCCACAGGATTGCCGTTGCGCCCATGCTTGGGTTTGGTGCTGGAGGGCGGGGTACAAACCGTGGGCCGCAATGTAATCCAGTTTGATTTGCAATTCGGCGGCGGTGCGAAAAGCCACCACATTTTCCATGTCCTTCAAACCGTAGGGAGCACACCCCACCGGCTTTTCCGCCAGTTGGTAAAACGCCATCACGGTGCCGTTGGCCGCAATTTCATAGTGCCGCATGCAATCCCAACCCGCTTTCTTCATGGTGATGGCGTAGTGCGATCGCCCGATGTCTTCGTAGTAGGCGCTCTCTGCGGCAAAGGCGTAGCGTTTTTGGCAATGGGCCGCCACCGCTGGCAATTTGTAGGCTTCGTCGCACTGGACGTGCTTGGCAAAAAGCTGGGTTTTGGAGAGGGGCACCGCCCGCATTTTGGCATCGGGTATGGCAAAGGCGATCGGACGGGCAAACCAGCGGTTGAAATCGTCCCGCTCCCGTTTGTACAGGGGAAACCGCAGACCCAAAGCCCACAGCCCGTTCCACATTTGCCGTTTGGTAAACCCAGCATTGTCTTCACTTTCGAGGAGGGCAACCGGTCGCCCCCGTAGCCAGCCCCGCCGTTCCCATTGCCGCAACCAGGGTAGTTGGTGGGCAATGCGGGCAAACACCACCCCCGAAAATTCACCCCGCTGCCACCGCTCTTCGATCCGGGTGCGATCGATTGGGATTTCTGGCAGGGTTTTCCAGAGGGTAAACCCGCGACCGTACAGGGTCTCCGCTGGCCGGGGACAGTCTTGGTACAGCAAATCTTTGCGGGGGTAATCCACCACCCCGGCCCCCAACACCGCCCGCAGCCCCAGCAACAGGCTGTCTTGGAGATAGTCTTCTTCTGGGGTGGTCAGAAACAGCAGCATTATTGGAAACGCAAATCTTGGCGGAGGGTGAGTTCTACCGATTTGTTGGGTTCAATCACGACGGCTTGGGGGGCGGTGGTGTTGCCAATGATAACGCTGGCGGCGGCCCCGGCTAACAGTTCTTCGGTGGCTACGGTGCGATCGCCTGTGATGGCCCCCAGGATCGCCGCACCGGCAGCCCCAATGGCAGCATCCCCCAAAATGGCACCGGTGCCGGTTTCGCGGGGGTCTTTCACATCCAGAATGGGATCGGATTCGGCAGCGAGGCGGACGGTCGTCCCCCGGCTATTGAGGGTGCGGGCCACAAAGCGGCAGCCCCCCGCTACCGGGACAAAATCGCCGGCGATCGTGGCCCCGGTGGGAATCAACACTACGCCGTTGGCAGCTACCACATCCCGATCCACCTGCAACACGGCTTGACGGGTTTCGCCGGTGCTGATGTAGAGGGTCCCTCCTTCCGCCAACCGGGTGACCAGTTTTTGCCCGGCGGGCAGCACCAAATTGCTGAAGGTGTTGCCAAAGTTGGGATTGACCGGGCTGCTGGCCGGAAAAGAGTTGGGATTGCTGCGAAAAATTTGCGGAGTGCGGGACTGGGCCGCCACGGGCAGCGTGCCCAACAGGGTGGCACCGATCGCCCCCAACATCCCCACTACCTTAGCTTTTGCGTTCATGGTTTGCTCCTTGTGTGCCCAGGTGGTGCGTTTGACCCCTCTAGGCGGATTTCGGTTCCCCAACCCGTCGCACTTCGGTACAAAACGCGGTGGCGGTACGCATTCCGTCAATGAGACCCGTCTTCATGCAAATGTTGGGCCGCGCTAGCCAAATGCGTTCTTCGCAATGGTGCCCGTCCTGCTCACTGGATAGATGCAGCCCGTCGGCTTCCGAAAACCGGTAACGACCGGTAACGGGGGGCTGATTGCCCGCCTGCCGCACAAACTCCCCGTCGGTGGTCACCACCAGATGCACCGTTTGACCATTTTGTTCTACCCGCAACCCACACACCGCGGTTTTGTCAGACCATTGGGCAGCGCTCAACACAGGGGCGATCGCCCCGTCGTCGGGGGGCAAAAACGTCACCACGGTCTCCCCCCGTTCACTGTGGGCCTTCTGGGCTTGGGGGGTATGGGCGGTGCGCTGGGTCATCCAACTGCCGGCCCGCATCTGAAAAAATTCAAGGACGGTCATGCCAACACAAATTCATTGTTCTTAATGTATAGCAAGATATAGATCATCGCAGACACCGGGGCATCGCCGTGCAAGAGGATTTTCGTTTGATTGTGGACTTGGTAACGGTGTTGGCGGCGGCGACTCTGGGCGGATTGCTGGCGACGGGTTTGCGGCTGCCGGCGATCTTGGGCTACATCGTGGGGGGGGTGGTGGTGGGCCCCGGCGGATTGGCCCTGATTCGGGAATTGATCCAGGTGGAAACCCTGGCCCAGTTGGGGGTCGCCCTGCTGTTGTTTGTGTTGGGGGTGGAGTTTTCGATTGGGGAGCTGCAAAAGGTGCGCCGCATTGCGTTGGGGGGGGGCGCTCTCCAAATCGCTTTGACGGTGGCCCTTTCCACGGCGATCGCCCTCGTGGCAGGCTGGGTGGATCGCTTCCCGGAGGGCATTTTTTTGGGGGCGGTGTTGTCCCTGTCTTCGACGGCGGTGGTGTTGCGGTGTTTGGTGGATACGGGCCAGGCTGAGTCGGTGCAGGGCAAGGTGATGTTGGGCATCCTCATCGTTCAGGATTTGGCCCTGGGCTTGATGTTGGCGGTGTTGCCGGCGTTGGATCAACCGGAGGCGATCGGGGTGGCGGTGGGGGCGGCCCTGCTCAAAACCAGCCTGTTTGCCGGCGGGGCGATTGCCGTGGCGGTGTGGGTGTTGCCCCCCTGCATTCGGTTGGTGGCCCGCACCGAAAGCGATGAATTGTTTTTGTTGGCCACCATTGTTCTGTGCATGGGCATTGCCCTTTTGACGGAAAAGCTGGGGCTGTCGATCGAAATGGGGGCGTTTGTGGCGGGGTTGATGATTTCGGAGGTGGAGTATGCCGACCGGGCTTTGGCGGCGGTGGAACCCCTCCGGGACATCTTTGCCACGTTGTTTTTTGCCGCCATTGGTCTGTTGATCGATCCCCGGTTTTTGTGGAACCACTGGCAGCCGATCGCCGCGCTGGTGGCTTTGGTGATGGTGGGCAAGTTTGCGATTGTGTTCGTGCTGGTGCGGGCGTTCAACTATTCGCCGCGGGTGGCGATCGCCGCCGGTGTGGGTCTGGCCCAAATCGGCGAGTTTTCGTTTGTCTTGGCCAGCGAGGGGCAAAAGTTGGGGTTGGTGACCCGGCCGGTCTATTTGCTGGTGGTGGGCACCACGGCGGCTACGTTGATGGTGGCTCCCTTTTTGTTACGGGGATTGAATTCGGGGTTTGCCTTTTTGAACCGTTGGCCGGCGATCGCCGATTGGTTGGATCGGGCGGATGTGCCGGTGGACGACCGGGTGGAGCAAATCGCCAACCACGTGATCGTGTGCGGGTATGGGCGGGTGGGGCAAAACCTGGTGAGTTTGCTGCAGGGTAAAGGCTACCAAGTGGTGGCGATCGAACGGGCGGAAGCCAAGGTGCAGTTGTTGCGGGAACGGGGCATTCCCTACGTCTACGGCAATTGTGCCAACGCCCCGGTGCTGAAGGCCGCCGGTCTGGAGCGGGCCCGCTCGATGGTGGTGACCACCACCGATACCCTCGACAACCGTCTGTGCGTGCAAAAGGCGATCGCCCTGGTGCCCAACCTCGACATTGTGGCCCGGGCCACCCGCGATGGCGAAATCGACGTATTGTATGGTCTGGGGGCCAAGGAAGTGGTGCACCCCGAATTTGAGGGCAGTTTGGAGTTATCCACCCATTTGTTGCTGCGGATGGGCGAGAGCCGTCAGGCGGTGCAATCGGAAATTGCCGCCGTGCGCCGGGGCCGCTACGCCGATTTCCGTCCCGATGTGGTTTGTCCGCTACCGTCTCCCGAATCCCTCAACGGCCGCCCTCCGGAGGCCTTGGAAACTGCACCGTAAACACCAGGGTTATTCCACCCAGAAGTTCCCATTCAAGATGGCTTCCATCGCAGTGGTATGGGGCCAGCGATCGGGGAAAACCGTTTGCGGATATTCTTGGCGCAGGTCGGCGATCGCCAGTTGCCATGCCCGCTCGAAGCTGTTTTCCCACAGGGCTTTCAAGCTCGGCGAATCTTCCAAGTTCAGCTTGAGCTGGCGGCGCTGTTCGCGAATGGTGGTTTCCCAACCGTGATAGTCAGCTCCAGAATCGACATACATTCGCTTTAAGAGGTGTTCCAGCAACACCGTCAACCGGCTCCGCAATTCTCGCTTTTCCGATCGCCCCAAGCTTTCGATCTCCGCGATCAGGTTTTCCAAATCCAAATGCTCAAAATCCCGCCCTTTGAGTTTGGCAGCGGTCTCTTCCGCCCACCTTAAAAAATCTTGCTCATACAAAGATCGGGTCATTATAGTGCCTCCTAAAAACTCCATACGGCGATCGCCACCTCCATCGCCAAAAGGCTTGAAGTAACCTACACGTTGCGCAACCAGTCTGGGAAATCATCGGCAGATTGCCAATCGAGGAGGGCTTCCCCCAAACCTTCCAATTCCTCCAGAGGCAAAGCAGCGATCCGATCTTGCTGGGACGGACGCAATTCGCCAAAGCGCCGCGATAAAAGCCGGATCAACAGTTTCGCTTCCCCCATCCGCACGCCCTCCTGCCGCCCGATTTGCACACCCTCTTGCCGCCCGATTTGCACGCCCTCCTGCCGCCCGATTTGCACGCCTTCTTGCCGCCCGATTTGCACGCCCTCTTCCTTGCCTTCCGCTTTGGCTTCCTGATAAACCCGAGTTTGTTTCAACTCACTCAAACCAAACATGGCTGCAATCTCCTTGCGACTCAAATGGGCGAATTTGTACACCAAAACCGTTTCCATCAAGTCTACCAACAATCCCTGGAGATTTGACTCCATCACACTTTGGAGCCTTGTCCTCAGCTCAACCACTTTGGCCGGTGCTTGTTGTGCGGGACAAACAATCAAATCGATGAGATTTACCCCAATCGGTTTCTCCGATACATTTGCTAGCTGATTCAAAGCAATGATGGTGAGGTTGGGAGACAACAATCGATATTTGGCGGGCAGCGACGGCAGCAGACTGGGACGAGCCACCCAGACCACCAACCGCCAGTCTGTTATCCGCTCGTTTTGGGCAAGATACAGCATGATTTCGGGGATGGCGCGATCAAAAAACCGACGATCCTCCTGAAATTGTACTTCAATAAAATACATGGGAAGAGCTGGGGATTGGCTCTCAAACACCCCATCTAGGCGAAAGGCGGTTTGTTTCACTTCAACCGAGGCGAAGGTATAGAATTGAGCGGTTTCACCGGGTTGACCGAGTACCTCAAAAAAGGCGGCGGGGTATTCCTGAAGTAAGCGGTAGAAGATGGAATCGGTTTTCATACCTGAGAGAGCGATGCGCTGAGATGGCTGACGACCGACATCGGGTTAAGCTCATTATCAACCCATCTGGAGCCAGCGTTTTAACCCGGGTTTACACTGAAAGCTGGTGCATTGAGAATGCCATGACCGACAAACGGTTTTTCAAGCTGTACGACCTCAGCGAAGAGGCGGCGATCGCCCTGTTGGATACCCCCGAAGCCGATCTCGCCGAAGGGGATTCCCGCTATGTGGCGGCTTCCCATTTGGTGAATTTCAATACCCCCGCCAGCATTGCCGCTTTGATCCGGGCGGTGGAGCGCACCGATCCCAGCCTCGACAACCGCATTGTTCGCCGCAAAGCCCTGGAAAGCCTGGGTCGCTTGCAAGTCCAGACTGCCCTGCCGACGATCGCCGCTTGCCTCACGGACGAAGACCCCTACACGGTCGAAAACGCAGTCTGGGCGCTGGCGGAACTAGGAACGACCGATCCCACCCACCATCAAGCCATCCTCGCCGTGTTGGGCCGACCCCAGCAAAGTTATCGGGTGGTGTTGCGGGCGATCGGGCAACTGGGCATTGGGGAGGCTCTGCCCCAGGTGCAACCCTTCTGCGACCACGAGGATCCCTTGATCGCCAGCGCGGCGATCGCCACGGTGCTCCGGTTGGGGGGCGATCGCCGGTTGCTGCCCCAGTTGCGCTCGTTTTTGCGCCATCCCCACCCCTTTGCCCGCCGTTTGGCGATTCAAGATTGCATGGATGTGGCAGACGTGGATGCGGTGCCCGAAGTGGTGCGATGCCCGGTCTCGTTGGTGTTTCGGATGCGGGGGGTGCGCCATCTGGCGATGGTGGCCGGCTGGAAAATTGGGCAATGGCAAGAACCCCTGGAAGCGGTGCTGCGCGATCGCCCAGAAACCGTTGCGCCGGTGCACACCTACGCCGAAACCCCATCCCTGGAATTTTTGATCCAAGAATTGTTCCAGACGGATTTTGGCAAATGCTATTTGGCCAGCCAATGGCTGTTGCAGGAATACGCTGCGGCTGCCCCCGCCGCCCTCCGTGACAGCTACCAAGGCGAAGGGCAAAGCGATTATGGAGCCCACTACCATATTGTGAAGCTATTGGGGTGGCTCCGCTGTCGAGAAGCCACGGATATTTTGGTGGAAGCTCTCACCCAAACCCAGCCCCAATTCCAGAAATCGCGGGCCGCCGCGGCGATCGCCCTAGGGGAACTGGGGAACCCGGCGTTCATCCCCGATCTGGTGCGAGCCCTCCAGGTGCCGATCTGGGATTTGCAATACGGGGCACTGCTGGCCCTCGCGCAACTGGGGGCTAAGGGGCCCTGGCCGATCGCCGGGAACGATCCCTTTGTCCAAGCCAAAGCCTTAACCCATGGATTTTAACCCCCTCTCCCCGGATGGGAGAGGGCTGGGGCCTTACGACACCACGATACCCACGTTGGTCAGCGCCGGCGCCCCCGTAAGGGTGGCAATCTGTACCGGGGCGATCGGGCCCGTGCCGTCCGCATCAAAGAACAAAGCGCCGGCATTGTAGACAAACCGATGGGCAGCGGTGGTAGCGGCTGCTCCCGCCACGAACTGCGTCGCCGGCAGCGTCCCCGTCGCCAGACCCGCGCCAAAACCTACAGCCGAAACCCGAATCGTGTCGGTGCCCGGCAAAAAGTCTTGGATGGTGTCTACGCCCTGGAACGCCGAAGCGAGCACAAACACATCGTTGCCCGGCCCGCCGCGCAAAGTATCGGCCCCCACGCTGCCCAGCAACGTGTCGTTGCCTTCTTCACCAATCAACACATCGTTGCCCAACCCGCCGTCGATCGAGTCGTTGCCCAAACCGCCCAAAACCGTATCGTCACCGGCAAACCCGGCGATCGTATCGGGGCCCGCGCCCCCCGACAACCCTTCTGCCGCGTTGGAACCCAAGATGATTTGCCCGCCGTTTGGGGTTCGCTGGCTCAGTTGGGGCGGCACCGGCGTGTCCCGCACTTGGTAGATGGTGGTGGTTCGCCCACCTGCTGCATTCGGTTCTTCGTTCGAGACCACCAGCAACGCTTTGCCGTTCGGGCTTTGGTTGGCGGGAATGAATTGCATCCCCTCGGGTCTGATATCCAAATCGTTGCGAATGTACTGGACAAACTGAACCGCATTGGGGTTGGTAATGTCGTATACCAGAATGCCGCTGGGGCCCCGCTCCAAGCCGACAAAAGCATAGGTGCGGTTGCCGATGGTGCCAATAGCCAAGGCTTCCGGTTCCGGCCCTTTGTCGTCGCTGCGACTATCGAATTGAGCAGGATTGTTGGCGCCGTTGGCGTTAAACAAAGTCGGGGTCAACGCCGCCGTGAGTTGCTCAAAATCATCGCCGCTGTCATACACCAAGGTGCCGTTGGTGTTCCAAATCGAAAACGACCGGGCGCCAAACGCTTGAATACGATCGATATCGCCATCCCCATCCAAATCCCCATCCACGCTCGAAACCCAAAGGCGACCCAAATTGGCGTTTTGTTTGAGGGTGGCCCCAGTGGGAAACACCGTTGGATCGAGGACATAACTGCCTTCATTCACGCGGACTTCGTCCCGCTGCCCAGATGGCGCATCGCCACGGGTATCCCCTTCGTTGGCGGTCACGATGTAGTTCTGCCCACCGGCGGTGTAGAGGGCGATCGTGTCGGGCATGTACATGCCAAACACC
>DMPD01000356.1 GCA_003456125.1 Cyanobacteria bacterium UBA8156
CTGGGGGGGCGGCACTGGTGACGGTGGGGGTAGGGGCCGCTTCGACGGGCACTACAAAGGCGTTGAGGGCCTGCATCGCATCTTTGGCCGATTGGTACCGCTGGGCATACTGCGATCGCACCATGCGGGATAACACCATCGCCAAACCGCTGCTGACTTTGACCCGATCGCGCCACACCAACTCCCCGTTGTCAGGATCGTGGGGCAGTTCCGTCGGTTCGCAGCCCGTGAGGGCCCGAATTACCACCATGCCCAGGGCGTACAAATCGCTGGTGTAGTTGGGCCGCCCTGCACATTGTTCGGTGGGCATGTAGCCGGGAGTGCCAATGGTGACGGTATAGCGGGATTCGCCGCTGCCTTCGCCGGGAGGCGGGGCTTCCCCCAGGGCTTTCACCGCCCCAAAGTCGATCAACACCAACCGCCCATCGCTTTGCCGACGGATTAGGTTCTCCGGCTTGATGTCACGATGAATGACCCCTTCCCCATGGACAAATTCCAAAATCTCTAAAACGTCTTTCAGGATGGCTACGGCTTGGGCTTCGGTCGCTTTCTTGGGGGCTGGCGTGGCGGCCGTGAGGGTGGTTGGGGCTTCCTCATGGCCCTGAACGTGGGTGGCGGCCCCATCGCTCTGGAGTTCGCGATCGAGGGACTGCCCTTCAATAAATTCCTGCACCAAGAAAAAGTGATCTTTTTCTTCAAAGTAGGCCAGCAGTTGGGGGATGCGATCGTGACTGCCTAGCTTTTCGAGGGTTTCGGCTTCGGTGTTGAACAATCGCCGAGCTTCTCGAATAAACCCGGGATCGTCGCTGGCGGGTTTTAGTTGCTTGACGACGCAGGTGGGAGCGCCCGGTCGTCGCGTGTCCCGGGCTAAAAAGGTGCGACCAAAGCCACCAACTCCTAACGGTTTTACCAGTTGGTAGCGGCCATCCAAAATGGTTGCCATGGCTCCCCCGATTGGCTTTGGCTCTATTTTGCCCCGACCGCGGCGATTCTTGGCCACCGGTTGTCAAAATGCAACAACTTAGGGGTTGGCGGTGCGCGCTTGCAGACGAAAGCGACCGGTATCACCGACGGTGTAGGAGTTGGCATAGAGGGTGTAGGTGCCGGTGCTGGGCAAGGTGAGGACGATCCGGGCGTTGTCGCTGGTGCCGCTGTTGTCGTCCTCGGCGATTTTTTGCCCCTGGGGATCAAACAGAACGAGGTAGGGGTCGATTTCTTCGCTGGTCATGTCGATGACAATCCGTTGCCCCTGCCGTCCTTCCAAACGAAATGCCTGGAAAAAGCTGCCGTCGGGTAACCGGTTGTCGGCAAAGGTAAATTGGCTGGTGATGGGGGCCCCGTTGAAGACCAGTCGCCCCCCAGCCTCGGCTGCTGCCTCTAGCCCGATGCGGCCGGCCCGGGCGGCGATTACAAATTGCCGGGCGGTGTCGGCGGCGATCGCAAACCCAATGCCCCCCTGTTGCCCCGCGCCGGTAAAAACGGCGGTGTTGATGCCGAGGATGCGTCCTTGGCTGTCCAAGAGCGGCCCCCCCGAATTGCCCGGGGCGATCGCCGCGTCGGTCTGGATGAGGTTCTGTTGGCGATCGATCCGGCTGACGATGCCGGTGGTGAGGGTGCCGGCAAATCGCCCAAAGGGGTTGCCAATGGCAAAAGCCCGCTGCCCCACCCGCACTTCGGCAAAGGGGGCAAATTCCAAAGCTGGCAAGGGGGTTGGCAGTCCTTCTAGTTGCAAGAGGGCGAGGTCTGCGCTACGGTTGGTCGCGATCGCCCGCCCCCAAACCCGCTGGCCGTTGGCGAGGGTGACTTCAATGCGAGTTTGCCCCCGCACGACGTGGGCGCTGGTTAAGACCCCTCCTTCGCCGTCGATGACGGTGCCGCTGCCCACCCCGGCCGGACTCCGCAACGAGACGACGGCGGCATTGGTGCGGGCGTATACGTCGATGTTGGTCTGTTCTTCGCGATCCTGGGCGACCCGGTCTTGGGCGACAACCGGTGGCCCCCACAGCCCCCCGCTCAGCCCGAACAGGGCGATCGTCCCTATGGTTTTGGTGTGGTGGATCATGGCTGTTATTGTGGTGCTGTTTGTGTGCTGAAATTTGCGTACCGTGCCAAAATTGCGGTGGATGATGAACCCTTGTTTTCCTCCGCCTGAGCCGTTGCCTTTGACCCTCTTTTCTCTTTCCACCTTAGCAAGCAATTACTCCAGCAACCACCTCTAGCAACCTATGGCGCTCTCCCTATGGCGATGGTAGTCGGCGAAACCCTGCGCAACCGTTATCGGGTGCTCAGCTTGCTTGGCCAAGGAGGCTTCAGCGAAACCTACTTGGCGGAAGATTTGGATTTGCCCCTGCACCCGAAGTGCGTGGTGAAGTACCTGAAGCCCAAAAGCCCTGACCCGGAAATCCTCTCCCTGGCGCGCCGGATGTTCAATACGGAGGCGAAGGTGCTCCAACGCCTGGGGGATAACCATCCCCAAATCCCTACTTTGTACGCTTTTTATGAGCAAAAAGGGGAGTTTTTTTTGGTGCAGGAGTTTGTGGATGGCCACGACTTGATGGATGAGTTGATTCCGGGGCAGGGGCTGGCGGAACCGGTGGTGGTGGAGATGGTGCGCGATATTCTGGAGGTGCTGGCGTTTGTCCACAGCCAGAACATTATTCACCGGGATATTAAACCCCGCAACATTATGCGTCGCCATGCCGATCGCAAAATTGTGTTGATTGATTTTGGAGCGGTGAAGGAGGTGGGGAGCCTGACGTTGGATGCCCAGGGCAATACGGCGTTTACGGTGGCGATCGGCACGCCGACCTACATGCCCAGCGAGCAGGCCAATGGCAAACCCCGTCTCAGCAGCGATGTCTA
>DMPD01000358.1 GCA_003456125.1 Cyanobacteria bacterium UBA8156
GTGATTACGGCCACCCAGATGCTCGACAGCATGGCCCAAAGTCCGCGGCCCACCCGGGCGGAGATCTCCGATGTGGCCAACGCCATTTTGGACGGTACCGATGCGGTGATGCTATCCAACGAGACGGCGGTGGGCAAATACCCGGTGGCGGCAGTGGAAACCATGGCCCGCATTGCCTGCCGCACCGAGCAAGAATTTTGGGCGCGCCCCATCGAAGACGAAGGTTCGACCATTCCCAACGCCATCAGCCAAGCCGTGAGCCGCATTGCCGATCAACTCAACGCCGCGGCGATCGTGACCCTCACCAAAACCGGGGCCACCGCCCGCAACGTCAGCAAATTTCGCCCCCGGGTACCCATCGTGGCGGTGACTTCCCAGGTGGATGTGTCGCGGCGGCTCCAGTTGGTGTGGGGGGTACAACCGTTGATGGCCCTGTCGTTGCCTTCGACCCGGCAAAATTTTGAGGCAGCCCTCAACATTGCCCAAGAACGGGGCATGGTGCAAGCCGGCGACTTGGTGGTGATGTCGGCGGGGACGTTGGCAGGGGTAGCCGGCTCCACCGACCTGATCAAAGTCGCCTACGTCTCGGCGTTGGTGGGCAAAGGATTGGCCGTGGGCCAGGGCACGGTGGGGGGCCGGGCCCGCATTGCCTACCATCCGCTGGACGTGAAAGATTTTCATGCCCAGGAAATTCTGGTAGTGGAGAGCACCCACGCCGATTTTGTGGATGCCATTCGGAAAGCGGCCGCGGTGATCACCGAAGAAGAAGGGTTGGATTCCCACGCGGTGACCATTGGCCGCAAACTGGGGGTACCGATTTTGGTGGGGGTTCGCGGGGCCACCACCCGCATTCGCGATGGCGCACCGGTCACCATTGATTTTGCCAAAGGCTTGGTGTATTCCGGGGCACCCATTCGCGATCTGAGTTGATGGGGGAGCGCCGCCAACTCCTCCTGGTTCTCAGCCAAATAACAGATAAACCATAGAGGTGGCTATGGGGGGTTGGGCTCCGTCCAAACCATCACCTGAGTTCATGGTGAACAGGCCGGCAAGCCCTGTGGGGATAGTGTTACGATAGGTTTCCCTGCCTTAGGGGTATCTGTCGTCGTTAAGGAAATTGGGTCGCGTGAGCCATCAAACACATCAACTGCAACCACAGGGTCAAAGTGATTGGGTGTGCCGGCCAGGGCCACGCTGGCTGGTGGAAGAACGAGACAGTTGTGGGGTGGGATTTGTGGCCGATCGCACCGGACAGGCCCGCCACGATGTGTTGCAGATGGCGCTGCAGTCTTTGAACTGCATGGAGCACCGGGGGGGGTGCGGTGCCGATGGCGATTCGGGGGATGGGGCTGGGGTGACCACGGCGATCCCTTGGGCGCTGCTCCAGCAGGATTTTCCGAACCTTGACCCGGCCCACAGCGCGGTGGGGATGGTGTTCTTGCCACCGGACGAAGCCCGACTCGATCGCTGTCGGCAGTTGGTGGAGCAGGTGATTCAAGAAGAGGGCTGGCAGTTGGTGGGCTGGCGGCGGGTGCCGGTCAATCCGGCGGTGTTGGGCCCCCAAGCCCGGGCCAACCAGCCCCAAATTGAGCAGGTGCTGGTCAACGGGCCGTGGACGGCGGCGGACTTGCAACGGCGGGCGTACATTTTGCGGCGGCGGTTTAAGTTGGCGGTGGAGTCCCACCTGCCCAACGAACACGAGGCGTTTTACGTGGCTTCCCTCTCCAGCCGCACGGTGGTTTACAAGGGAATGGTGCGATCGGCCGTCTTGGCGGAGTTTTACGGGGACTTGCGTGATCCGGCCTACGGGACGCCGTTTGCGGTGTACCACCGACGGTTCAGCACCAACACCATGCCGCGGTGGCCACTGGCCCAACCGATGCGAATGTTGGGGCACAACGGCGAGATCAATACCTTGTTGGGGAACGTGAATTGGTTCCGGGCGCGGGAGCGGGATTTGCAGCATGAAGTGTGGGGCGATCGCCTCGGGGACTTTTTGCCGGTGTTGAAGCCAGACGAGAGCGACTCGGCCAATTTGGATCACGTGTTTGAGTTGTTGGTGGAAACGGGATGGAGCCCCCTGGAGGCGCTGGCGGTGCTGGTGCCGGAAGCCTACGAAAATCAGCCGGATTTGCAGGACAAGCCAGAAATTACCGATTTTTACGAGTATTTTGCCGGATTGCAAGAGCCGTGGGACGGGCCGGCGTTGTTGGCCTTCAGCGACGGGGAGATCGTGGGGGCGCTGCTGGATCGGAACGGGTTGCGGCCGGCACGGTACACCCTGATGCGGGATGGTCTGGTGGTTGTGGGTTCCGAAGCCGGGACGTTGCCCCTGGACGAAACCCAAATTGTGGAGAAGGGGAGGCTGGGGCCCGGTCAGGCGATCGCCGTGGATTTGGGCCGGGGCGAAATCCTGAAAAACTGGGATATCAAGCAGCGGATAGCCCAGGGGCGGCCCTATGGCGAGTGGGTGCGATCGCAGCGGCGGACTTTGCCGGCGGTGTCCTTTGGCTCCGAGGTTGTGGCCGAAACCGCGTTGTTGGCCCAGCAAATTGCCAGCGGCTACACCACCGAGGATGTGGAAATGGTGGTGGAAGACATGGCGCGCACGGGCAAAGAGCCGGTGTTTTGCATGGGGGACGATATTCCGTTGGCGGTGTTGTCGCAGAAGCCCCACCTGATCTACGACTATTTCAAGCAGCGGTTTGCCCAGGTGACGAACCCACCCATTGATCCCCTGCGGGAAGGGTTGGTGATGTCGTTGGCGATGTATTTGGGCCCCCGCCAAAACCTGTTGCAGCCGACGGAAAAGGGTGCACGGCAACTCAAGTTGGCTTCGCCGGTGTTGAACGAAGGGGAATGGCAAGCCCTGCGGGAGCAGCAGGACTTTCCCGCGGCGGTGTTGCCCTTGGTGTTTCCGGTGGCGGCGGGGCCGGCCGCGTTGCGGGGAACCCTGGAAAGCCTGTGTGAGCAAGCGGTGAACCTGGTGCGGGCCGGTACGGAAATTTTGATGCTGAGCGATCGCGATCTGGATGCCGAGCGGGCGATCGTGCCGCCGCTGTTGGCGGTGGGGGCCATTCACCACCGTTTGATCCGGGAAGGGTTGCGGATGCGGGCTTCGTTGGTGGTGGAAACCGGTCAGTGTTGGAGCACCCATCATTTTGCCTGTTTGATTGGCTACGGCGCCAGTGCCGTGTGTCCCTACGTGGCGTTGGCGACGGCCCGTCGGTGGTGGCATTCCCCGAAAACCCAGATGCAAATGGAGCAGGGGAAATTGGAACCCCTAACTTTGGAGGGAATTCAGCAAAAATACCAGAAGGCGATTGAGGGAGGACTGCTGAAAATCCTCTCGAAGATGGGGATTTCCCTGCTATCGAGCTACCAAGGGGCCCAGATTTTTGAGGCGTTGGGGTTGAGCGGTGAAGTGATTGACCTCAGTTTTGCGGGCACGGTGTCGCGGTTGGGGGGGATGACCCTCACGGATTTGGCCCAGGAGGCGATCGCCTTCCACCGCAAGGCGTTTCCGTTGACGGCCACCAAGTTGGAAAACTACGGATTTGTGCAGGCGCGGCCCAGCGGGGAGTACCACGCCAATTCGCCGGAGGTGGCCAAGGCATTGCACAAGGCGCTGGAAAAGTTGCGGGAAATTCAGCAAAACCCCCACGACACCCCGGCGGAGCGGGCCGCCGCCATCGCCCAACACTACCAAGAGTTTGAGGTGTACCGGCAGCAGGTGGAAAACCGGACCCCCACTTCCCTGCGGGACCTGTTGCACATTCAGAGCGATCGCCCGCCCTTGCCCATTGCCGAAGTCGAGCCGGCCACCCGCATTGCCCAGCGGTTTTGCACCGGGGCCATGTCCTTGGGGGCCCTCTCGCGGGAAGCCCACGAAGTGTTGGCGATCGCCATGAACCGGATCGGCGGCAAATCCAACTGCGGTGAGGGTGGGGAAGACGAAGCCCGGTACGGGATTTTGGCGGATGTGGAGGACGGGCGATCGGCCTTGTTCCCGCACCTGAAGGGATTGCGGAACGGCGATACCCCCAGTTCCCATGTGAAACAAGTCGCTTCGGGGCGGTTTGGCGTCACGCCGTTTTACTTGGCCACCGCCAAGCAGATGGAGATCAAAGTAGCCCAGGGGGCCAAGCCGGGGGAAGGGGGCCAACTGCCCGGGCCCAAGGTCAGCGAGTACATTGCGAAGCTGCGCTATTCCAAGCCGGGGGTGCCCCTCATTTCGCCGCCGCCGCACCACGATATTTATTCGATCGAGGATTTGGCGCAACTCATTTACGACCTGCACCAGATCAATCCCCAGGGCAAGGTCTCGGTGAAACTGGTGGCGGAAATTGGCATTGGCACCGTGGCCGCCGGGGTGGCCAAAGCCAATGCGGACGTGATTCAGATTTCGGGGCACGATGGGGGCACCGGCGCTTCGCCGTTGAGTTCGATCAAACACGCGGGGGTATCTTGGGAACTGGGGTTGACGGAAGTCCATCGGGTGTTGATGCAGAACCAACTGCGCGATCGGGTGTTGTTGCGGGTAGATGGCGGTTTCAAGACCGGCCGGGACGTGGTGTTGGCCGCCTTGATGGGGGGCGAAGAATACGGCTTCGGCACGATCGCCATGATTGCCGAGGGCTGCATCATGGCCCGGGTCTGCCACACCAACAAATGTCCGGTGGGGGTCACCTCCCAACTGGAACAATTCCGCAAGCGGTTCCCCGGTACGCCGGATCACGTGGTGGATTTCATGTTTTTTGTGGCGGAGGAGGTGCGGCACCTGTTGGCGCAGATGGGGTACCGCTCCCTAGAGGAAGTCATCGGGCGGGGGGATTTGCTGGCGGCCAAGGCCGGGCCGTTGACCAAAACCCAAGGGTTGGATTTGCGGTGTCTGACGGATTTGCCCGATACCCGGAGCGATCGCACCTGGTTGCAGCACAGTGCTACCCCCCACAGCAACGGGCCGGTGTTGGACGATGAATTGCTGGCCGATGGTTCCCTGGTACGGGCGATCGCCGAGGGGCATCCCTACCGGAAGGCGGTAAAAATTGTCAGCACCGATCGCTCGGTGGGGGCCCGCATTGCCGGACGGATTGCCCAACAATACGGCAACGCCGGCTTACCGGAAACCCTCCACCTGGAGTTTCAGGGGGCCGCCGGCCAGAGTTTCGGGGCTTTCAACATTCGCGGGTTGAAGTTGTCGTTGGTGGGGGAAGCCAACGATTATGTGGGCAAGG
>DMPD01000351.1 GCA_003456125.1 Cyanobacteria bacterium UBA8156
TCCTGCAAAAAGCTAGATATTACCCCTTAACAGGATTTTATCGTGCGTGGTGAAGGATAACATCCCAAAGTCTGTGGTCAGGGATGTTTTATGAATGTACCGGGCACACTGGACGATGAAGTCTTAGGCTTGATGATGGGACGCCCTAAAAAGCGCCACCGTAGGGGTTTCAAACCTCACAGTTGGGGCTAAAAAGGCGACCTGCTCAACACCATTGGCGGCGATCGCCCAGGCTCAAAACCTCGTCAATAAAAAACCCCCAGCAATGGTCTGGGGGAAGTTATTGCAATCGCTCAAAGATGCTAGAGCTAAAAGCTCATTTCGGCAGCCTGAACCTTTTCCACCTGCTTCTTCTTGAGCACCAACAAAATCTGCGTGACAACTACCGAAGCAAAAAAGGCGAGCAGCCACTGAATCCGGCGGGGATCCTGAAGCACAATTTCGCCATCGTGCTGCCCAAAGCCCCCCACATTGGGATTGATCGTCAGGGGTGCACCAGCAGTGACGCGATCGCCCTCCTGAACTAGTAGAGTGGGGCCGACGGGAATATTTTCGACCACCGCTGCACCGGATTCGGGTTGAATCGTCACCGCATAGCCACCGTAGGTGCCTTCGTCTTCGTTGGCTGGAATTTCGGCAATTTGGGTAATAGTACCGGTGGCGGTTGCCGTGTACTCGGCGTTATTGCTCTTTTCCCCGGTGGGGTAAATTTGCCCGCGCCCGCGGTTGCCGGCAGCGTAAACGGAGTACTTAAGGAAGTGGATGTTCTTATCCTTAGCAGGATCGGGAGACAGCACGGGGAACACGATTTCGGAATAGTCATCCCCGGAGATGGGACCGACCAAAATCACGTTTTCTTTGGTGTCGCTGTAGGGTTGGTAGTAAATGTCCTGAGTCTTTTCCTTAAGCTCTTCGGGAATGCGATCCTCCGGCGCGATTTTAAAGCCTTCGGGAAGCATCAGTACTGCTCCCACATTTAAGCCACCCTTACTGCCATCGGCCAGTACCTGCTGCTGGCTGTGGTCGTAGGGAATTTTGACGACGGCTTCAAACACCGAGTCGGGCTTAACTGCCTGGGGCAACTCCAATTCAATGGGTTTTTGGGCTAGGTGGCAGTTGGCGCAAACAATCCGTCCCGTAGCTTCACGGGGGGTTTCGTAGGCTTCTTGGGCATAGTAGGGATAGGCGATCGCCGGCGTTTGCAGCGCGTAGGTGACGATGACGCCCAGCACGATCAAAAGAAATTTTTTCATAAAAATTCGGCAACTGTGGGGAATCAAAAAATAAGCGCAACCCTAGATCCACCAGGGGGATTCGTTGGTGCGGAAATCGGTTTCGGTCCAGGGCACAAACTGCACCCGATCGTCGCTGACGGTGGTGTGTACCAGGGCCAGCGATAGGGGTGCGGGCCCTCGCACGACCTTGCCCGTGACATCGTATTGGGATCCATGGCAGGGGCAAATGAATTTGTTTTCGGCTACGCTCCAGGGAACGACACAACCGAGGTGGGTGCAGACGGCATTGAGTCCGTAGCTCGAGAGTTCCTTTTGCTCGGTAACCACAATGTAGGTGGGATCTCCCTTGAGCCCTTGGGCGAGCACGCGATCGCCCGGCTGGTGGCTAGACAGAAACGCGCTGGCAAGCACATCGTTACCGAGGGCATCCTTGGCCGTGACCCCACCACCGCTACCACCACGGGAGGGGGGAATAAAATATTGGACAACGGGATAGAGGGCGCCGAGCACCGTAACACCCGCCGAGCCGCCGACCAAGAGGTTCATGAATTGTCGCCGCCCCATGCTGGGAACGTTATCGTGGGGAAGTGCCTGGGTCATAGGAGGTTCAATGAAATCATCAAAATGGGGTTCAATCTATGCCTATTAAATGGGATCAAACACAATTCCTAGATTTTCTCTACAAAACTTCAAGGTTTCTGTGAAGTTAGGTTAATTTCTCCGGTCTTTGCGCCACATTGCCACGGAAGCGAGCTTGGCTGGCTATAAAGAAACGTAGATTGTGCGGTGGCAGCGCCGAAACGTGCCTATGCTTAAAGGTGCTATGAATGAATTAGCCTTTTACCACGTCTGGGGTGTGGCGGGGCGCGGGCAGTTTGGGCGAGTGCTATGTGCCCAAGACCGACGTACCCAGGAGTTGCGGGCGCTTAAGGAATTGGAGCCCCGCCGCTTTCCCACCCATCGACTGCTGCGGGAATTGCGGTTTTTGCTGTCTTTGCGCCATCCCGCCATTGTAGCGTGCTATGCCCTCCTACACCGGCACAAAAATCGCTATTTGGTGATGGAATATTGCGAGTCGGGGACGCTGCGTACCCTGCTAGAGCATCGCGAGCGCACGCCCCTGGAGCAGGGGTTGCGTCTGTTGGCGACGGTTCTAGAGGGCTTGGAGCACGCCCACGGTGCCCAGATTATCCACTGCGACATTAAGCCGGAAAACATTTTGCTCCAACGCCAGGCGGCGGGACTCGTGGCCAAAATTTCTGACTTTGGCATTGCGAAGGTGCTCCAGGAAGCTCAGGGGGAGAGCAACAATACGGGTTCACCGGCCTACATGGCCCCGGAGCGCTTCTACGGACAGGTGTCGGTGGCGGCTGATATCTACGCCGTGGGCGTGATGCTCTACGAGTTGCTGGTGGGCGATCGCCCGTTTTCGGGTATGCCCCAGGAATTGCGCCAGATGCACCTTTCCAAAAAACTAGAGATTCCCGACTCGGTGCCGCCGGGGTTGCGGGGGGTGCTTAGCCGTTCCCTGGCCAAGTTGCCGGCCCAGCGTTTCACCTCGGCGGCCGCAATGCGAGCGGCGCTGATGGCGGTAGTGGCGGGGGGGAATGGATTGGTTTTGCCGGCCCATCCCCTGCCTGAGCCAACGGTGCTCCACCTCAAGCAGATGCCCACCCAACTGCTGACGGAATCCCTTGGGGCGATCGCCCTTGGTGGCGATCAGGTCTACGGCATCACCTGTCTTGAGCTGTATCGGTTTAGGGTGGCAGGGCAGGGTTTGGCGAAGCCGGTCTACGTTGCTGCGCTGCCTGCGCCCTGCTATGGCTTGTGGCAGGGGTCGGCGGGGATTTTTGCCGCTGGTTTGGAGGGGCTGTGGTTTTGGGATCGGCAGCGCTGGCAGCAATGCAGTGGGTTGGGGGCAATCATGGCCGGAGAGGAACGGGGGGACTGGTTGATGGTGGCGGGCGATCGCGGCGGTGAAGTCCATTCCCTGCGCTATGGCAAGGTGATTCCCTGGCAGATGCCCCCTGCAAGTGTACTTTGGGGCGGGGCGGTGCTCGACGCCCACCATTTTGCGGTGGCCACGGCTGGTCGCCTCTTCCTCTGGTCGCGGCGGGGGCATTGCCTGAGTCAGTTAAACCTACCCGTGGCCGTCAATCGCCTCATTCGGGGGCGGCAACCGGGGGTTTTGGTGCTGTGGCACAGCCAGCGGGCCGATGTGCTGTGGCGCGTGGAGGTCACCCCCTTGCGATTGCAGGAAATCACGCTGCCGAAACCCTGCGTGCTGGCCACCGCCTTTGCCTGGGGCTATGGAATGATCACGGCGGATTCCATAATCTACCTCCTCGATGATTTGGGAGAGGTAGTGGGGGTGCTGCACCTGGAGCCGCGCTTCGATCAAATTACGCTGCTGACGGCCCTTGGCTCCTCCAGCCTCCTAGTGGGCGGGGTTACGGCGGGGCAAGCGAGCCTGCACCGGCTGGAGCTAGCCGCCCTCCCCATTGATGTGGTCTTTTAGCCCAAGATATGGAAACGGTAGCCCACCTAGGGGAGCACCAACTGCTCCAACGCCTCAAATCCTACTGCTCTGCCGCCGTGGGGGATGATGCCGCCCGTCTGCCGGTGATACCCCCGGGATGGGAGACCGTGATTACTACGGATATGCTCGTTGATGGGGTGCATTTCAGCGATCGCACCACCAGTCCCAGCGATGTGGGTTGGCGGGCGGCGGCAGCCAACCTCTCGGATTTGGCGGCTATGGGAGCGAAGCCCCTGGGGGCGGTGGTAGCTTTGGCGGTTCCCCCCCATACCGACGTGGCGTGGATAGAGGGGGTCTATCAAGGATTGCAAGCCGGTTTGCAGACCTACGGGGCGACCCTGGATGGGGGCGATACGGTGCGCGCCCCGGGGCGATCGCTGACGGTGACGGTTTTGGGCGAAGTGCTGCCGGAACGGGTGTGGCGACGCTCGGCGGCCCGGCCGGGCCAGGCGTTGTGGGTGTCGGGCCCCCACGGGAGATCGCGGGCGGGCTTGGCTCTGCTGCAGGGGGAAATCCAGGTTCCGGAACCGCTGGCCACGGAATTGCGGTTGGCCCACCAACGGCCCCGCCCCCGGTTGGATGTGGTGCCGGCGGTACCGCCGGGGCCCTGGGCCGCCATCGACAGCAGCGACGGTTTGGCGATCGCCCTCCTGCAATTGTGCCAGAGCAGTGGGGCGGGGGCCCGTCTTGATTGGGAAGCCTTGCCCCTTCCGACGATCGCCGTCACCGGGGAGCAGGCTCGGCAGTGGGGCCTCTACGGCGGCGAAGATTTTGAATTGGTGATGGCTTTACCCCCAGCGATCGCCCAGGATTTGTGTCAGCAGTTTCCGGAAAGCAGGATTGTGGGCACCGTTGTGGTCGAACCGGGTATCCCCGGACTGGAACCCCGTCAGGCTTTCGGTCACTTTGTGCCCTGAATCCCTACAAATCGCCGTAAACAGCCTTGATATCCGCCAAAATTCGGTTGCTTTGGGCGATCGCCTCGTAGATGCGGGCAAGGTGCCGCTCGGCTTGAACCCCTGCCAACTGCCGCTCCGTCAACGTTTCCATCGCCAACTGAATGGTGGTCTCATAGCTACGCAAGTCTCCTGCCAGCTGATGCAAAGGAATCTGTTGCGCTCCAGAATTAGCTTGCTTGGTGGGTCTGTAATTTACCGCTTCCACCGCGGCTCGATCGAGTATCATAGCCAGTCCCTCCATCTGCTTATGTGTTCTAAGGTATCCGTCAATACCAAAGAAATCCTGAAGTTACTTTTCTTCATCAATCGATAGAATTGTGTTTACTTTTGCCGACTTTGTAGCTCTGCTTGCCCTTAGGAACCATAAATCCAGAACCTGGATCGGTTGCTCCCTTAACGCTTACTTAATCTACAGGCAGGAATTGTCACGGTTTGTATCTGCGATCGCAGGAAAAGGGTTGTGGTAGGGTACAGCCAGCATGGAGTGCGGGGTATGGGTGGTTTAGGGCGTTGGGTCTACAAACTGCTGCAAAGCCTGGTGTTGGGGGGACAGGTGGTGGTGCGGTTGCTGCGGGGGAAAATCCATCGCCGCAATACCCTGGAGCAAATGTCGGCGGTGGGTACCGAATCCCTGATCATTGCCTTGATTACAGCCGCTTTTGTGGGGGGGGTGTTCACCATTCAGGTGGCCAAAGAATTCATCAATTTTGGGGCGCAGCAAGCGATTGGCGGCGTGTTGGCGATCGCCTTAGCCCGGGAACTCACGCCCGTGTTGACGGCGGTGATTGTGGCGGGGCGGGTGGGGGCGGCCTTCGCGGCGGAGATTGGCACGATGACGGTGACGGAGCAAATCGATGCTTTGCGGATGTTGGGCAGCGACCCCGTCGATTATCTGGCGACGCCGCGGGTGGTGGCCTGTGTGTTGATGTTGCCCCTGTTAACGGCTTTGGCGTTTGTGACCGGGTACACCGGCGCCCTGTTGGTGTCGGAGGGATTGTTTGGCATCACCCGCCAGGTGTTTCTGGATTCGGGGCAAACGTTTCTCAAACCGTGGGATTTGGTGGCATCCCTGGTGAAGGCAGGGGTGTTTGGCGCGGCGATCGCCTTGATTGGCACCCATTGGGGTTTGGCCACCACCGGCGGGGCCAAGGGGGTGGGTCAGGCTACCACATCGGCGGTGGTGACGGCCCTGTTGGCGATTTTTGCCAGCAATTTCTTTCTATCGTGGTTGCTGTTTGGCGACATCGGGGCGATCGCCGCCCAGAGTTTGGGGTTTTAGGGGATGTACCGTCGGCTTTGGTGGATTCTGGGATGCGCGATTTTGGGGGTGGCGTTGGGGTTGGGGGCCCAAACCGCACCGCGGTTTCGGTGGCCGGTGGCCTGCACCCTGGGCCAAGATTGTTTTGTGATGCTGTATGTGGATCGCGATCCGGGCCCCGGCGAGCAGGATTTTGGTTGCGGGCGGCAGACCTACGACGGTCACAAAGGAACCGACATTGCGATCGCCGATCCCACGGTGCGCCGGCCGGTGGTAGCGGCGGCCCCCGGTCGGGTGTTGCGGGTGCGGGACGGGGTACCCGACCGGTTGCTGCGCGATCGCCAAGACCCGCGGGTGCGGGGGCAAGAGTGTGGCAACGGCGTGGTGGTCGATTTGGGGAACGATTGGGAGGCCCAATACTGCCATTTGCGCCAAAACACCGTGGCGGTGCGGCCCGGTCAAACCCTACAGGCGGGCGATCGCCTCGGTGAGATCGGGTTATCGGGGGCGACTTCTTTCCCCCACGTGCATTTTGAAGTGCGGCACCGGGGGCAAACCATCGATCCCTTTGTGGGCTTCACCACCGCTTCCGGCTGTCGTGTGGCGCGGCGATCGCTCTGGCAATCCGATCCCGGCTATGTGCCCACCGGGGCGATCGCCGGTGGATTTCACCAAGACGTACCCACGGCCGAAGGGGCGGAACAGGGGGAATTAAACGCGACGACCATTTCGGCCACGGCCCCGGTACTGACGTTTTGGGCCCGGGCCTACGGGGCTCTGGCCGGGGATGTGGAGACCCTGAAACTGGTGGCTCCCGACGGCCGGACGGTGGCCCAGCGCACCCAGACCTTGACCGTACCCAACCGCCAGCGGTTTGCCTTTGTCGGACAACGGAACCGCGATCGCCTACCCCTCGGCCGGTGGCAAGGGGAATACACCCTGCAACGGCAAGGGGAAACCCGGGTGCGCATCCAACGGGAAGCGATCGTCCAGCCCTAGGCCAAAGCCTCCCGCAGGATTTGGGCCACCCGCGCCGAATGGGTTTGCAGCAAATCGTGGCCGGCATCGGGCACCACCTGCAAACGGGCCGCGGCAATGCCTTGGGCATAGGTTTCGCAGTGCCAGCGGGGAATGGTGCGATCGGCCGCCGCCGCAATCACCCAGGTTGGGGTCTGAATCCGGTGCAAATCTTGTTCCACCGTATCCACAGCATCTTCGGGGCGGAGCCGTCGGCAGAGCAATGCCCGGGCCACCGGCTGGGTTTGCACCGCGGTGCGAAACTCACAGATTTGTTGGATTTGGGGGGAGGTTCGCCCCACCCAGCGGGCGATCGCCAGGGCCCCATCCACCAAAGGCGATCGCCACAGCAGGGGGCGCAGGTGGTCGTAGCGGCCGACAAAATCATCGTCGCGAATGCCGGCGGGAGCCACCAACGCCAACTGGGTCACCAGAGAGGGGCATTGAATGGCCAAAGCCGCCGCCACCCACCCCCCATAGGAATAGCCCACCACCGGCACCCCATGCCAGCTCAGGGCTGCCATGAAATCCCGCACAAACGCCGCCGCCTCGTTAATATGGTAGGCAATATCCGGCTTGGCGGAATCGCCAAACCCCAGCAAATCCAACGCCACGCACCGAAAATGGGGAGCCAAGTGGGACATCACCGGTTGCCAGCCCGTCCCACAGCCGAAAAAGCCGTGCAACAGCAAGAGGGGGGGACCTTCCCCCCATTCCCAATAGGCCGCCTCATAACCGCCGGCGATCGTGCGTTTGGATTGCATGGTTTATCTTGACCTCAATGCCCTATGTTAGATTTTCTTAAATGCGAAAGAGGGGGCAGCGTGGATATTCAAATTGGACGTGGGAAAACGGCGCGACGGGCCTACGGTATTGATGAAATCGCCTTGGTGCCCGGTAAGCGTACCGTAGACCCGGCCCTCACCGATACCTACTGGGAAATTGGGGGCATCCGCCGCGAAATTCCCATCATTGCCAGCGCCATGGACAGCGTGGTGGATGTCCAAGCGGCCGTACGGCTGTCCAATTTGGGGGCCCTCGGCGTCTTGAACTTGGACGGACTGCAGACCCGCTACGCCGATACCGAACCCATCTTGACCAAAATTGCGGCGGTGGGTCGAAATGAGTACGTCGGCCTGATGCAAGACCTCTACACCGAACCCGTCAAACCGGAGTTGATCCGGGCCCGCATCGCTGAAATCAAGGCCCAAGGGGGAATTGCCTGCGCCAGCTCCGTTCCCGCCAACGCCGAAAAGTACGGGGCGATCGCCGCCGAGGCCGGGTGTGATTTGTTTTTTGTCCAATCGACGGTGGTTTCGACCGCCCATGTGGCCCCCGATCGTTACCAACCCCTCGACCTCGCCGAATTTTGCCAGCGGATGCCCTTCCCGGTGGTATTGGGCAACTGCGTCACCTATGAAGTGACCCGAGAACTGATGATGGCCGGGGCGGCGGCGGTGTTGGTGGGCATTGGCCCCGGCGCGGCCTGCACCTCGCGGGGGGTATTGGGGGTGGGCGTTCCCCAAGCCACGGCGATCGCCGATTGTGCCGC
>DMPD01000233.1:0-886 GCA_003456125.1 Cyanobacteria bacterium UBA8156
CGTTTGCGGTGGGGCTGATGCTGTCGCGGGGCCCGGTGGGGTGGTTGTCCGATCGCCGGGGGCGACGCCTGGCGATGCAAGTGGGGTTGGCCGCCGCGTGTTTGATGCCCTTAGCCTATGCCTCTACCCATTCCTTGGTGTGGCTGGGGGTCTTTCGGGTATTTCACGGTCTCAGCATTGCTGCTTTCGCCACCAGTTACAGTGCGTTGGCCGCGGATTTAGCCCCGGTGGCGGTACGGGGAGAGGTACTGGGGTACATGAGTTTAGCCCAGCCCCTGGGGTTATCCTTAGGGCCGGCCATGGGGGATTGGCTCCGGCAAAGTTTGGGCTATCCCTGGTTGTTTCGGATCGCAGCCCTGTCGGCATTTTTGGGGGGCTTGGTTAGTTTGGCGGTACGGGAGCCAGCCCGCCCACCGACGGATTCTGCCGTAAAAAGCCTGCCGTTTTGGCAGATTTTGGTCTCGCCCCGGGTGCGTTTGCCGTTTCTCCTGTTGTTGGCGGTGGGCTTGGTGTTTGGCACCCTCAGCACCTTCTTGCCCCTGCAGGTGACGGCCGCTGGGGTGAATTTTTCCCCCGGTTGGTTTTATACGGCGGCCGCGATTTCGAGCTTTACCGTGCGACTCACCATTGCCAAATGGAGCGATCGCCTGGGACGGGGGGTGTTTGTGACGATCGCCCTGTGTTTTTACGGCTTAGCGATGTTGGGTTTATCCCAGGCTTCCCAGCCCTGGCACTTTTGGGCCTGTGGATTTACGGAGGGGGTCGCCGGCGGTATTTTTATCCCTTCCACCATCGTGATTTTGGCCGATCGCACGCAGCCAGCGGAACGGGCGACCATTTTGGGGTGGGCCTGGGTAGGCTTTGATTTGGGCATTGCCCTGGCGGG
>DMPD01000233.1:1230-7660 GCA_003456125.1 Cyanobacteria bacterium UBA8156
CCCTGGCGGGCCAGTTGTCCCAGCTCATTGGCCTGCGGCGGGTGTTCTTGGGGGCCGCGGGTTTGTCCGCGATCGCCCTCGTGTCCTTTTTGACCCTCAGTACCGCCACCGTGCGCACATCGGTGCAATTTGCCTTGGGGCAGGGGCGCGACTCGTACGCGCTCCGAGAAGACCCCGTTTGAGCGGTGTTAGGGGCGATCGCTTGGGGCTGTTTCCTGCCACTGAGATGGGGGTAGAGATGGGGGGGGATACGCCACCTCACCACTGTGTCCAGGGATTCCCGGCACGGGGTTCACCTGGTGCAAAGCTGCGGCAAAATCCTGCAAGCCTTGAAACTGACGATACACCGAAGCAAACCGTACCCAAGCCACTTCGTTGACAGGACGCAGTCGCGCCAACACCGCTTCGCCAATTTCCCGACTTTCAATGGGGCGATCGCGCTGCAACTGGAACTGTGCTTCCAGGTCTTCTACCATGGCTTCGATCGTTTCCAGACTCACGCCGGTTTTTTCACAGGCACGGACAATGCCCCGCATCACCTTCGAGCGATCGAACGACTCGTGGCTCCCGTCTCGCTTCACCACCGTAATCGGAATAAACTCAATGCGTTCATAGGTCGTAAACCGCCGCCGACACTGCAAACACTCGCGTCGCCGCCGCACGCTCTGCCCCTCCTCCGCAGAACGCGATTCCAAAACACGGCTTTCGTGGTGCTGGCAATACGGACAATGCATGGGGCCACCGGCAGGCTACAGCGAAAAGGGGATTTGACCAACCGTCTCAACCAAGGGCTTCCCCGCCATCCAGTTGATTCAGACGAATGTGTTTGTAGCCCAACTTAATTTCAAATTCATCCCCTGGCTCCAAACCCATCATTTGGGTATAGGCCACACCAATCACAATTTGCCCGTTCTTGTGCACCGTCACCCGATTTGCCGGTTCGCGGCCCCGGCGATCGCGTTGGGTTTTCGGATCGAGGATATGGCCCCGCGCTTCGACTTGCGCTTGATAGAAATCGACCAAGTTGGCTTTTTCATGGCTCCCACTTGGACTTTTGGCGCGGGACAAATAGCCACACCGCCGGGCTTGTTCGCGGATTGGCAAATGCCCGCACTCCTTCAGTTTCTGCAGCAGGGCCCGACCGGTCAAGGGTTTGAGGACTTCCAACCCTTGTTCCGAGTGACGCCGAGAGATCGGGCGGCCCATCTGGCGGTTGAGATTCAAGACCGTAGCTTGTGTGCCGTTGCTTGGTTCATCGTTTTCTGCAGCATCGTCATCGATGGAATCGACGTCTTGATTGGGAACAACATCGGCATTCTTTGCCAGCAACTCTGGCGATTCTATCTCGATCAAGCTGTCCGTTGCCGAGGAATTTGTCGATTCAAGGGGTGCCTTGGCTTTGGTGCGTCCTCGTGATGCTGTATTTTTCAGCGGAGCCATAATTTTCGGTATTGGATTTTGTTTTATCTTACCGGAATTGGTCTCAATGGGAACACCGAGATAGTAAGAATGGCATTTTTGCTGAGAGACTTGTTGTTTTTTCGTCGTGTTAGCGGCAAATTCTTTTTATCATCAAGGGAGGGAATGCAGTCCCGCTACCGGCGGCAATTTCACGGCGGACTCCTGTAGCAATGGATGCTAAAATGCCGGCGATTCTGAGCAATCAATCCACTATGGTTTGGGCAATCGTCGTTTTGGGATTGATCTGGAGCCTGCTGGGACTGCCGGCCACGGGCGACCCTTTGGACAATCTGCAAGAATACCAGCGGCTGTTGAAAACACAACAGGAGTTGTTGAATTACCAAAAGCAACAACTCGATCGCCTAGCGGGCCCTGCGGCCAACCGTCTATCGGCTTTGCAGCAACGGGTACAGGCCACCGCAGCCCAAACGGCCGCCAACCGCCAAAAACTCGCCCAAGCCCAAGCCCAACTCACAGCGGTGGAGCAACAATTGCAAGCTGCCGAATCAAAACTGGCGGCCCAACAGCAAGTTACCGTTCCCCGCCTGCGCTATTTGCAGCGCCATCCCCCCGAACGCTGGTGGATTGCCCTCCTCAGCAGCCGGGATGTGGAAGAATGGGCCCGCCGCCGCCGCCAACTCCCCCGCCTCTACGATCGCGATCGCCAGCTGCTACAACAACTGCAAACCACGGTGTCCCTGGTCGAAAGGCAACGCCAACAAGTGGCGATCGCCCGCAATGAACTGGCCTTAATCGATCAACAATTGGCCCACCAAAAAGCCGGTTATGAAGCCGAAAGTCAGGATCAGCAACGGGCGGTCGAACGCCTGCGCCGCGATCGCCAAAGTTTGGAACTAGCCGAACAACGCCTGCAGGAGGACTCCCAAGCCATTACCCGCTACATCTTGGGCCGCAGCGGGAATCCCGCTGCCTTTGCCCCTGGCCCCGGCGGTTTGATTTACCCGATTGTAGCCCCCATCAGCAGCGGCTTTGGTTGGCGCATCCACCCCATTTTGGGCACCCAGCGGTTCCACGGTGGGGTTGATTTTGCCGCTGATTACGGCACCCCGATCTACGCTACCCACGCCGGCACTGTCATTTACGCCGACTGGTACGGCGGCTTCGGCAACACCGTCATCCTGGATCGGGGTGATGGCCTCACCACCCTCTACGCCCATGCCGAAGATTTGTTGGTACGGGAAGGCGACACCATACAAGCCGGCCAGGCGATCGCCACCGTCGGCTCTACCGGATTTTCGACGGGCCCCCACCTCCACTTTGAAGTCCGCATCGGCGGCGAACCCACGGATCCTATGGCTTACCTATAGTCCTTTCGCAGAACTTTGCGGCGCTTTCCCCCAACCCCTTTCCCATGGCGGGAGAGGAGAGCTAGGAGCCGTTGCAACTTCCTCGGAAACCGAAACCAACCAAGCAGGTAGCCACCCCATCCAAAAACAAAAGAGGCCCGAACGGGCCCCCTTTCTATTCTCAACAACCGCGAACTACGCCGCTGCCATTACCGTCTGCTTGTACTCTGCGATCGCTTCCTTGAGGAGGTTGGTGGCCTCATCCCCCAACTTCTTCTCTTGCTTCACCAGCTCAATGAACTTGGGCTTGTTGGTGTTCAGGTACTGCCGGAGACCGGTCGTAAACTCCAGAACCTTGTCCACCGGCACATCATCCAAGAAACCGTTGGTCGCCGTGTAGATCAGCGCCACTTGCTCGGTTACCGAAATCGGTGAAAACTGAGGCTGTTTCAAAATTTCCCGCAACCGCCGACCCCGTTCCAATTGCAATTGGGTCGCTTTGTCCAAATCCGACGCAAACTGCGAAAACGCAGCCAGTTCGTCAAACTGTGCCAACTCCAGCTTCAGCTTGCCCGCCACTTGCTTCATGGCCTTGATTTGCGCCGCCGAGCCCACCCGCGAAACCGAGATCCCCGGGTTGATGGCCGGCCGCAACCCAGAGTTGAACAGACTGGTTTGCAAGAAAATCTGACCATCCGTAATCGAAATCACGTTGGTGGGGATGTACGCCGAAACGTCACCCGCTTGGGTTTCGATAATCGGCAGCGCCGTCATCGAACCGCCGCCCAATTCATCGTTCAGTTTGGCCGCCCGCTCCAACAACCGCGAGTGCAGGTAAAACACATCCCCCGGATAGGCTTCCCGGCCCGGCGGCCGCCGCAACAGCAGCGACATCTGACGGTACGCCTGCGCCTGCTTCGACAGGTCATCGTAAATCACCAAGGTCGCTTTGCCCTTGTACATAAAGTACTCCGCCAAGCACGCCCCCGTGTACGGAGCCAAATACTGCAACGGTGCCGGATCGCTGGCGTTGGCCGCCACCACAATCGTGTACTCCAATGCCCCCCGCTCCCGCAGCACGTTCACCACGTTCGCCACCGTCGAGGCTTTCTGCCCGATCGCCACATAGACGCAAACGCAATCCTCACCCTTTTGGTTCAGGATCGTATCCACCGCCACCGAAGTTTTGCCGGTCTGGCGATCGCCAATGATCAACTCCCGTTGCCCACGACCGATGGGAATCATGGCATCGATCGCCGTAATCCCCGTTTGCAGAGGCTCACACACCGACTTCCGGGCGATGATGCCCGGCGCCGGCGACTCAATCAACCGCGATTCCGTCGTGGGGATATCCCCCTTGCCATCAATCGGCTTACCCAGGGCATCCACCACCCGACCCAGAAAACCATCGCCCACCGGCACCTGTGCAATCCGACCCGTAGCCTTCACCGAACTGCCTTCGGCAATGTTGCGGCCCGAACCCATCAACACCGCCCCGATGTTGTCTTCTTCCAGGTTCAGGGCAATGCCAAAGCTGCCGTCTTCAAACTCCAGCAGCTCGCTGGCCATGGCGTTTTGCAGACCGTAGACCCGGGCAATGCCGTCCCCCACCTGCAATACCGTTCCCACATTGGACACCGCCAACTCTTGGCTGTATTGCTCTATCTGCTGCTTGATGATGCTGCTGATTTCATCCGGACGGATGCTGACCATGTTTCCTCTCCTGCTACCTGTATACCCCAATGAAATGTCCGGCGACTTCGCCTAGACCGCTGCCAAAAGCTGGCTGCTGAGGTTGCGGAACTGACCCCGCAAACTGGCATCCAACACCTGCGACTCGACTTTGACCACAAACCCAGCGATGAGGGTCGGATCGAGCTGGATCGACATCTCGACATCGCTAGCCCCGGTCAAGGTCTTGAGCCGCTCCCGCAATTGATGGCTGCGATCCTCATCCAATGCAGAAGCGGCTGTGACCTCCGCCAAAGCAATGCCCCGCAACTTCCGAAACCGCACCAAGAAGCCTTCCAACATCTCGGTCAAAACGACAATCCGCTGCCGGTCTACCAACAACAGCAAAAACGTCTGGGTCAGGCCCTGCACCCGGCCCTGAAACACCGACTGCAGCAGCGCTTTCTTGGCCTCCGCCTTGACCACCGGGCTGCCCAAGACCCGCGCCAAATCCTGCTCGGCCGCCAAAACCGCCAAAATCCCGCGGGCATCCTCGGCTACCGCATCGGTACAGTTTTGCTCCTGGGCCAAAGCCATCAAAGCCTCGGCGTACGGCTCCACCAACGTCGCTCCTACCTTCTTCACGAGTCCGCTCCCCTTTCCAACGCCGCAATGCTGCGATTCAACAGTTGATGCTGGGCTTCGGGGCTAACCCCTTGGGCCAAGCGGGCAGCTACCTGCACCAACGCCTGCTCTACGGCTTGCCGCCGCAGTTGCTCCCCTACCCGTCGCTGCTCGGAGGCAATCTCCCGCTCGGCTGCCTCCCGCAATCGGGCAATGTCGCGATCGACATCCGCCAAGATCTCTTCCCGCGCCCGCTTGGCATCTTCGGTGGCCTGCGCCAACAATCGCTCGCATTCCACTTGCGTCTGTGCCAGCCTCTGTTGTTGCTCCGCCAACGCTCCCATGGCTCCCTGTTTGCGGGTCTCGGCATCGGCGATCGCCGTTTCAATGGCCTGGCGGCGCTGCTGCAGGATCTTCCCAACCAAACCGCGCCCAGCGTAGATCAACACGCCCAAGATGATGACAATGTTGACCAAATTGGTCTCGAAAAGGTCTGGATTGAGACCAAATCCCCGCTCCCCTGTTTCACCGGCGAGGTCACTGGCCAACACCGTCCCCAAATGTACCCAATGGCTGATCATCGTTTTTTCCCTTGTGTGCGGCTCATGCGTTCACCAAATCCCCCAGCAATTTCCGGAGAATTTGTTGGCTCAGGGCCTCCACTTCCGCGTTGAGAGCCACAGCGGTAGCTTGTCGCTGTTGCTCAATCTCAGCTTTGGCGGCATCCACCTTGGCTTGACCTTCCGCCATCGCCGCGGCAATTTGTTGATTCCGCAATTTGTTGGCTTCGGCCTGCGCATGCAACAACGTCTCTTGAGCGGCTTTGCGCGCAGCGGCCAATTCTTGCCCGTATTGCCGCACCAACCCCTCGGACTTGCTCAACCGCTCTTTGGCCTCGGCGAGGCTGCCCCGAATGTAGCTGTCTCGCTCGTCGATCGCCTGGGTCAGAGGCTTGAAAAAGGTGACGTTCAAAATAGCCACCAACAACAAGAACTGAATGGCCATCACCGGCAACGTGGCATCCAAATCGAACAGACCACCGCTGCTCTTCTCTACAGCTTGCTCGGCTATCCGCTCGACGGCTAAGAGACTCCCTGCCAACGATCCGACCCAAGACCCCATGGATTCTCCGAAAATACCTATCACAATCCCTGTCAATGTCATACGGCCTCAGCCTCAATTTCGCCCCAGTCTCGCCCCGTTCTGTGTCACAATCTTTGCCCCTCGCTTTCGCCCTTTGGAGTGTTCTTTGCAGTGATTCTTTGCAATAACTCTTTGCAGTGGCTCTTTGCGGTTGCCCTTTGCGCTTTTGCCTGGCTTGGCTCTGCTCATTCTGGCTCTGCGTATCTTGGCTCTGCGCATCTTGG
>DMPD01000233.1:8004-11685 GCA_003456125.1 Cyanobacteria bacterium UBA8156
GCTCTGCGCATCTTGGCTCTGCTGTTTGCTTTTGGGCTTGCCAACCCATTTGCCAACTGGCTTGTTTGCCAACTGGCTTGCCACCAATTTTCGGCTAACTTCTTTGCTTCAGGTCAGAAACTCTCCCGGATTGACATCTGAGAAAATCCCAGAAATTTCCCGTAAAGAGTCTCAGACCTGGGCCTAGATGTCCGAATCGAATGGGCTCGAACCTAGAGGCTTGAACTTATAAGCTGCATAAGCTGGAATTGGTCTCGCAATGGGGCTCGCAACCATGCGGGCGAACAATGAACTTCTATCCCGATGGGTTAGACGAAGGGGTTCGCAAACAGCAACACCAGCGCTACCACCAGACCGTAGATCGTCAAGGCTTCCATGAAGGCGAGGCTCAGCAGCAACGTGCCGCGGATTTTGCCTTCTGCTTCCGGCTGACGGGCAATCCCTTCCACGGCGCGACCGGCGGCCATGCCCTGACCCAAACCAGGGCCCAACGAAGCCAGACCAACGGCCAAAGCGGCGGCAAATACAGAAGCCGTAGATGCATCCATGATGATGTTTCTCCTCAGAAGTTTTGTGCGAATTTTGTGTACGGAATGGCTGTGGTCTGATTCCCCAGGCGATCGCCAGATGCCTTGGGTTGAAACCGCCGATGTTAATTATTCCTTAAAACGGCCCCCGCGCCGGATTTTTTTCTAGGCGTGCTGTTCCGTGCCGTGTTCTTCTTCATGGTGGTCTTCCATCGCTTCGCCGATGTAAGAAGCCGCCAGGGTGGCAAAAATCAGGGCTTGGATCGCACTGGCAAATAGGCCCAATACCATCAACGGCAGGGGCACAATCAGGGGTACCAGCAGCACCAGCACCGCCACTACCAGTTCGTCCGCCAAGATGTTCCCAAACAAACGGAAGCTCAGGGACAACGGTTTGGTAAAGTCTTCGAGCACCAGTAGGGGCAACATCACCGGGAAGGGCTGCACATATCGTTCAAAATACCGCAACCCTTTCCGACTCAATCCGGCCCAAAAGTAGGTCACCGACACGGTCAGCGCCAGAGCGGCGGTGGTATTGATGTCGTTGGTGGGGGCCGCCAATTCCCCTTCCGGCAACTCGATCAGCTTCCAGGGCACCAAAATCCCCAGCCAGTTGGAGGCGAAAATGAACAAAAACAGGCTGCCGACGAACGGCGTCCAGTTCCGGTATTCCTTTGGCCCAATCTGCTCTTTGGCAATACCCTGCACGAATTCCAGGGCATATTCCATCAGATTCTGAAAGCCCCCCGGTACCCGCTGCGGGTTACGGGAAGCCACGGCCGTGGCGATCGCCAGCACGCCAATCACCACCCAACTCACAATCAGCACTTGCCCGTGGAGTTTGAGGTTCCCCACCTGCCAATAAAAGTGCTCTCCGACTTCGATTGCGGCAAACATCATATGCGATAGCTCAAAATACAGCCCAAAACTAGGATTTGCTGGCCAAACGAATGGCATAAATCAACAAAAAGACTTTGTAGGTCAAAAAGCCGAAAAACGCGGGCAAGACCGCCAACGCTTCGGTTTTTAGGGCCACCACCATCAAACCGATGAAGACGGCCATCCGGGCTGAGCCAAGGGGCAAACCCAATCCCCCACCGTTGTTGCCCTCGACGCTTTTGGCCAAGAGCCGCAGGTAGAGGGCGCCGACGGCACCGCCCAACCCAAAGCTCAGACCGGCGCGTAGGCTCCAAACCAAGGCGACCACCACGGTCAGCCCCAGGGCCACCAGCAGCGTCCCCACGACCAGAGTCCGCTTGAGTTGGGCAAATTCGGCTTGACCCGCATCGCCCGTGCCCTGCTCCATGGGAACGTATACCACCGGTGGGGGGGATACCTCAGCAGCCATTCGATTGGCTTCCCGATTGGCTTCCCGATTGGCTTCCCGATCCATCACGGCTTGGTAAACAGTTTGGTAAGGGGATGTCCGGCCCTCTTCGCTTTTGGGAGGCAAAATTTTCAAGACCACGACGGACAGAGACATGGGGCAGCATATCACGGGGAGGGCCACACTTTCTTAAGGTTCTTGGGCAGGCGTCAGCTTTGGGCCCCGGGTTTGCTACAGTAGCCACAGTTTGTTTTGGTCTTGCGACCCCCTTACCTTGGAATTCCTATGAATAAGTTGGTTGCCGGCCTCCTGCCGTCTTTCTTGACTACTTCTTTGCCGGTTTTCTTAACGGTGACTGTAACGGCGACTGTAACGGCGGATGCTTTGGCCCAGACGGGGGATGCCTCCCGCTCGCCGGTCGCCCCCAATGCCCTGAGCCGGAGTGTGTTTAGCTTGGAAGGGGGCAAACGTCTGGTCGCCGAAGCCATGGAAGCAGCGGGTCGCCAACGCTACGATACGGCGATCGCCAAGATGCAGGATGCCCGTCAGGTGTTTAACCAGTTGTCGAATTTTTACCAGGATCTAACGGCGAGTTTTGCCGGGATTGACAACCGGATTGCGGACGGTCATCGGCAACAGGCTCTGGCAGCGGCGGTGGCCCGGGATGAGGCGACGTACCAGTTGGCGGTGATCTACCGGGCGAACAATCAGCCGGAGCTGGCGATTCCGCTGCTGGTGCAGTTGATTCGCAGCCAACAACCCACGCGGGAGTTGGGACGGCAAGCCTATCAGCAGTTGTTTGAATTGGGTTTTGTCAATGAAGCTTTCCCCCGTACCGGTGCGGCCGCTGCTCCCCAGTAATTTGGCGAATTGGTCGGTGGGAGCGCCCCCTCGCCCCCGACCCCGCTGGGTGTGGCCCCTCGGTACCCTAGCGCTGTTGGCTTTGCTCGGAGACCCCCAACTGTCGTTGGCGCTGGCGGTGGGCGGCGGTCTGTTTTGGTGGCGGCGGCAAGGCCGGCGAGGCGGTTCCCCTACAGGATGGATGGTGGGCACGGTGGGGCTGACGACGGCGGCGATGGTGGGCACCTACGGCTTGCTGCATACCGGAAACCTCGGCTGGACGCTCCAAACCCTGGCCCTGGCGATCGCCCTCTGGCGGGGATGGCCGCAAGGTCGTCCCCGACGGTCAACCCCAAAACAGGCTTGGACGAAGGCAATCGCCCAACTCACCCACCCCGATGACCGGGTGCGGGCGATCGCCCTCCAACGGTTGACCCGCTGGGCGCTGCGGGGCCTCACCCCCAGCCAAAACCAAGAATTGGCGGGCTATTGCCGGCTGTTGTTGGCACGGGAATCCTCGCCGGCCCTGCGGGAAGCGGTGTTGCTGTTGGCGGCAGCCGTGGACGAGGAGCCGAGGCTAATCCGCTAAACGAAACAGACGGTAGGCGTTGGCGGTGGTGTAGGCGGCCAGGTCGCCCAGGTCTTCCCCCCGTACCTGGGCGAGGGTTTCGGCCACCAAGCGCACGTGGGCGGGTTCGTTGCGTTGCCCGCGATGGGGGACGGGGGCCAGGTACGGACAGTCGGTTTCGATCAACAGGCGATCGCGCGGCACGAGGGCCGCAGATTCCCGCAGGGTCTGGGCGCTTTTGAAGGTGACAATGCCGCTAAAGCTGATGCAAAACCCCATGGCCACAAACCACTCGGTTTCGGTGGGGGTGCCGGCCCAGCAGTGCATCACCCCCCGCACCCCCGGAAAGTTTTGCAGCACTTCCCGCGTGGCGCCCGCCGCTTCCAAGCAATGCACAATCAACGGCAAATCCGGCGCTT
>DMPD01000369.1:0-5473 GCA_003456125.1 Cyanobacteria bacterium UBA8156
GTCTTGGCGCTTACGTCCTAACCAACATGGCAACTGCTATACCTACTGTAGTTCGGTTGGCACGAACCCGAGTGCACTTAGGGCGGGTTCGTTCTCCCCCAAAAACCGGTAGCTATCGCCAGAGTTTGCGCCAGAAGGGTTCGGCCACCGTCGGTTTGGCCGCTTCCAGAAAATCCACCTTGGGGCGGATGGAGTCTACGGGCCAACCGGTGAGTTGGGCCAGGGTTTGCACTTCTTTTTCCTGGCGAGCCCGGGTTTGCTGGCGGTACTCACGACCCGTGGCACAGGCGGTTTCCCCTCGGAAAGGGTGCCGAATGATGTACCGCCCCTGGAAGAGGGTTTGGTTGGGGGTTTCTTTGAATTGCAGGTCTTCCGGGAAGCGATCGCGTCCGTAGCGCACGTGCAATCGGGTCACAAAAACGGTCGCGGGCCGCCGGCGACCGCCCAGCCAAAACACGCCGGCTTGGCGGAGTTCTTCGGGGGTGGGGGGTGCCGCCGCGCAGGGATCGCAGTTGCCGGCATCCCAAGCGTATTCCACAAACACGGCGTTGCGGCCGTTTTGACGGTGGGCCCGCTCAAACAAGGCCGGATACACCTTGGCAAATTCCGTTTGGACAAATTCCGGCACTTCGCGATCGGTGGGAATTTCGACGGTGCGGTAGTTGGTGGTTTCGACGCGCCCCTTGGGCGTGAGCAAATACACCAACAAATCCTGTTCCTGTTGGGCGTTGGCCATCCCCAACCGAATGGGCAGCCCAAACCGGGGCGATTCCAAGGCGATCTGCAACGGCCGCAACGGCGTAAACCCGTTCTTGGCCGCTTCCTTGAGGTTCACCCGCGCCACAAAAAACTTCTGGCGATCGCGAATGTAGGGTTGCAAGAGTTCCCGGGCACCGCGGGGCAGTTTGTAGCCGTTTTGGGTCAGCCAGGTCACCAAACCGTCGGATTCCCGGGCCCCCAAAATCAAAATGTCGTATTCCCCCACCGCAAATTTGGCCTCGATCGTGACCCCCAAGGCGTTATCCCGTGCGGCTTCGTTCACCGCCGCACTCGGCGCGGCCGCTCGCATCCGCAACTCCCGACTGGCGGGGTACACCGGCCGACAGGGATCCTCGTCGAAGTATTCCACCAAACGGGGGGCGCTAAAGGCATCCAACCGCTCCACGATCCGGCGATCGCCCACATTCACCTGCTCTTTTTGCAACACCACCGGCACCGGCACCACCAAGGCAAAATCCTTGACATCCCCTTGGTAGTCGTTGGCCATGGTCAACACGGTGCGGGGCCCCTCCCGGGCAATAATCACCTGGGAAGCCCGATTGAACAGTTGGCTATCGGCTTTGGCCACATAAAACCCGCAAAAGGCCTCCGCCGGCGCAGCGATCGCCCAAATCGCCAGGGCCACCACCAAAGCCCCAATCCATTCCCGTTTCATCGTTGCCCTCCATAGGTCAGTTGCGGCCAGATGTACCCCGCACCCGGCCGCCAGCGATCCCAAAGGGCGACCGTCGGGGACAGGGCAAACAAAGCGTAGAAAGCCCCGTCGGGCAGGTACCAACCGTCCCGGAGCCCAAAGGTCAACAGGGCGATCGTCAGGGCCCACAGGACGCGGGTGAGCGGGCGATCGGGGATCGTGCGGGGATCGCTGAGCATAAACAACGCAAACACCAACAACGAGCCGCTGGCCACATGGTGCCCCCAGGCGGTCAACGACTCCCCCAGCCACAGGTAGCGCACCCCCGTCAAGCCGCCATAGCCCAGCAAAAAAGCGCCGCTGGTTTCCCAACGGCCCACCTGTCTCAGCACGATCGCCCCGGCGGTGACAAACAAAATGCCCAACCACAGTTCCGTGCCCCACTGCCCGGAAGCCAGCCAGGCATCCCCGGTCAGCACCAGGGTCAACACAATGCCGAAATTGGCCGGATTGAACACGTGTTTGTGGGGGGTACGCAGCAGAAATTTGCTGGCGATCGCCAGGGTGGCGGCCAGGGCCATGGTCGGCCAGTGCTGCGTCCGCAACAACAACGAAAGGCTGAAGGCCGTAATCAGGGCACTGGGGAGGTGCCAAGGTTGGGGTTTGCCGGTAACCACCACCCGGAACAGCACCCCGGTCATCTGCACCGCCAGACCCACCAACACCGCCGTCGCCACGCACAGGGGATCGGGCCCTTGCCCCCACATCGTCAAAATCACGAGAAACAACCCCAAAGAGAGTCCCTGACTCCAACGGGGGTCCCAAACCGTCTTGGCCATGGTTTCATCCCAAAGATGGAGGGCAGCATAACAAGGCCGCGCCGCCCTCCACCTCCGGTTTCAGGTTTTGTAACCGGGAAAAAGGTAGGCCCCGGCCCGCAGGGTTTCCCAGCGATCGCCCCGCCAGGCCACCACCGTCGAAGGCTGACCGCTACCCGGTGCCTCAGCGGTACCCACCACCACCGTCGGAAAGAGAAGCTCAATTTCGGCCAGGGATTGGGCCGGTGGTTCCCCGCTGCGGTTGGCGCTGGTGGTGAGCAAAGGTCCGGTCTGTTGCAACACCGCCAAGGCGATCGGGTGATGGGGGATGCGTAACCCCAAGGTGTCCTGACCGGGATTGCAGGCTTGGCCCCGTCCGTTCGCCGGTAACACAAACGTCACGGGGCCGGGCCAATGGGGCGTGATGGTGTCCCACAACGCCGCCGGGAAGGCTTCCCAATCCACATAATCTGCCAACATAGCCGGTGTGGCCCCCATCAAAATCAACGGTTTGTGGGGGTCGCGCTGTTTGAGGTGGTAAATGCGATCGCGGTACGGTGGCATCACCGCCAACGCCGGCACCGTATCCGTCGGGAACGCGGCGATCGCTCCCCGCCGCACCGCCAGCAAAAAAGACGCAAAATTTACTCGATACATAATTTCTCCCAGACCGACCGCGTGGCCACCACATGGCGCTCCAACCCCAAGGCTGCGGGAGCTAGACCCAACGCTAGCCCCACCAACTGCGACAGGTGCAACACCGGCAGGGCCAGGGGCTGTCCCAACCGTTGGGCGATTTCGGGTTGGCGCGAATCTAGCTGCAAGTGGCACAGGGGGCAGGGGGTCACCAAACAATCGGCGCCGGCGGCGATCGCTTCTTGGAGGTGGGTACCGGCGATCGCAAAGGCGCGATCGGGGGCATAGCTGGAAATGGGCCAACCGCAACACTGCGTCCGTCCCTCGTAGTAGACCGGGGTCGCCCCCAACGCCGTGAAAACCTTTTCCAAAGACTCCGGTTGCCAGGGATCGTCCCAGCGCTTGGCCCCCGCCCGCAACAAATAACAGCCGTAAAACGCGCCGCAGCGCAACCCCGTCAACGGCCGCTGCACCTTCGCCGCCAGGGTCGCCAACCCCACATCCCGCAACAAAGCCCACAGCAGGTGCAACACCTCCGTTTCCCCCCGAAACACCAGACCCTCGCCGCTGGCGGCCAATGCTTCATTGATCGCCGCCCGTTCCGTTGCATCCTGTTTGAGGGTGCAATCCGTGCGCCCGATCACCCCCTGACAGGTGCTGCACTGGGTCAACAACGGCAACCCCAGCCGCTCCGCCAACGCCAGGTTGCGGGCATTCACCGTCCACTCCAACCGGCGATCGCGCTCCACAAACGTCCCGGAACCGCAGCAGGCCGCCCCCGCCAATTCCACCAACTCCAGACCCAACACCGGGGCGATCGCCAGCGTCGCCTGATGCAACTCGCGGGCGGCACCCTGGGCCACACAACCGGGGTAATAGGCGTAACGGGGCACGCAGTTCCTCTCCCAAATTTCTATCTCTTCAGTTTGCCTCAAGGCTCCACAATTTTTAACCATGGGAAACTCCTGCCCATGGGTTATTATCAATTGAGCCACGTTATTGAAAAAGGGAACCTCCGGCAATGGCGGCCCCACAACCTGCGTATACTCCGGATGCCTTTCGCGCCGAGCTGCACGCCAAGGGCTGGCGGATGACCCCCCAGCGAGAAATCATTCTGGAAACCTTTCAACATTTGCCGGAGGGAGAACACATCAGTGCCGAAGATCTCTACGAAATTTTGCAACAGCGGGGCGAAAACATCAGCCTCTCCACCATCTACCGCACCGTGAAGCTGATGGCACGGATGGGCATCCTGCGGGAACTGGAATTGGCAGAAGACCGGAAACACTACGAAATCAACCAGCCGCGACCGTATCACCACCATCACCTGCTCTGCGTCAAAACCAATCAAGTGTTGGAATTCAAAGACGATCGCATCTTAAAAATCAGCCAGAAAGTCGCCGAGCGGTACGGGTTCAAGGTGTTGGATTGCCAACTCACCATTGTCGGCATCAGTCCCGAAGGTCAGCGCTCCATCTTCTGACAAAACCAACAGGCTCTTCCTCCCCTCTCCCGTTCTGGGAGAGGGGCCGGGAGATGAGGGAAAACAGCAGCATGGATGTCTTAAGCTACCTGTTCTACTGCTATACCAATCCAGTTTGGACTCACGGAGAGGTGTCTTCCTCCGGGGCGGGCCAGGGGAGGGCTAGCCGTTGGCGGAGGGTATCGGCCGTCACCTCAAAATACTGGTGAAACTTTTCGGTGACCTGCAACAGGTACGATCGCCCTTCTTTGGCGCGGCGTTTGCGGACAAAGCCTTGGGCCACCAAGTCCCGGATGTGTTCGTAGGCGCTGGCCCCCCGCCATTCCACCACCATCGTTTGCAGCACCGGGCCCCTCAGGGCGATCGCCGCCAGGGTTTTGAGGGTACCCCGGCCCAAATCCGCCGGCACCACCTTTTTCACCAATTCCTGGCATTCGCTGCGCAGGCGGAGAGCATAGCCGCGATCGGTCTCCACTACCTCCAACGCACTCTCCCGTTCCCGGTAGTCCTGCATTAAAACCAACAGGGCAGCGGTCATACTGGGGCGATCGCCCGCCAACTCTTGGCACAACTCGGTGAGGGAGAGGGCCTTGCCCTTGAGGTAAAGCAGGGCTTCCACCTGCGCTTTGAGGGGCAAATCGGTGGCAAGATGGGGAAGAGATGCCGAGGGTTTAGCCATGCCCGATTCCATCATGTACCAAGAGGATACCTACGTTCTGCTCTCGCCGGCGATGGTCGAGCAGTTTGTAACGGTAGCGGAACTGCGGGGGATTCTGCAAGAACGGGTGGATCGCCTCCCCCCCGACCTCATCCCCCAAGATTTGCAGGGCTTGCCCTCCAGCCAGTGGATCGATCGCCTTTTGGCCACGGCCTGCACCCTCGACACCGCCGAAGGCACCTGGCAATGGTACGTCGTGCGCTTGGAAAAGAACCGGTAAAATGCTTCTACGGTTTACCCAAATGCCATGACTGCCCCTGCCATTCACGCCCAGGGCCTCAGCAAGACCTATTTAACGGGATTTTGGCTGAACAAACCGTTGGTCTCCCTGCGGAATTGCTCCCTGACCGTCCTTCCCGGCGAAACCTTTGGGTTGTTGGGCCCCAACGGTGCCGGCAAAACCA
>DMPD01000369.1:5800-5937 GCA_003456125.1 Cyanobacteria bacterium UBA8156
CGGTGCCGGCAAAACCACCCTGCTCAAAATTTTGTTGGGGATTATTCAACCCAGCAGCGGCGAAGGGGAATTGTTGGGGGCGCCCCTGGGCGATCGCCCCACCAAGCACAAAATTGGGTACCTCCCCGAAAATGCCT
>DMPD01000369.1:6271-6519 GCA_003456125.1 Cyanobacteria bacterium UBA8156
CTACTACGATTACCTAACGGGTTGGGAATTGCTGGACTACATGGCGGCTTTGTTTGGGGTGCCGCCGGAGTTGCGGCGAAAACGGTTAGCCGATTTGATTGATTTGGTGGGGTTGCCCCAAGCCGCTGCCCGCAAAAAGCAACTGCGACAATACTCCAAAGGCATGGTGCAGCGCATCGGTTTGGCCCAGGCCCTAGTAAACGACCCAGAATTGATCTTTTTGGATGAACCGATGTCGGGATTGGATC
>DMPD01000346.1 GCA_003456125.1 Cyanobacteria bacterium UBA8156
GCTTTTGGCTCCCCATTTCCCGGCGGTGTTGTGGCCCTATGCCCAAACCTACGTGCGGCAGCGTCACCATGTGTTGGCGGTCCACAGCAGCTTGCGGTTGCATCTCCTGCGGGCAGATTGGGCGGGATTCTGGGCGATCGCGCAGCTCTTGGGGCCAACGGAGTTTGCCATCGGCTTGCTGTTCTGGTTGCTGTCGGTCAACAATCGGTTGTGGGTGCCCCGCCCCCGTTTTCTGCCCTAGGGCTCGATCGCCTGATCCAACAAATCGGTTTCGGTGGTGTAGGCGAGGTTTTGGGTGCTAACCACGTTGGGGTCTGCCGCCAGTTGTCGGGCAAAGGCAAGTTTTTGCCGCAGTTCGGGCGAGGGCGATCGCACCGCTTCAGCGCGGGCGGCCCGTTCTTGGTTGCGCCGGATCAGGGGGGGATTCACCAGGGTTTGCAGCACCAGATACCGCACCGCCGGCACCGTCAAAAACAGGATGGCATACCCCAGCAACAAACCGTAAGCGCCCGAGACAAATTGCAGGAAGGCTCCCACCGCAATGCCTTGGGCCGCAATTTCTCCCAGCAATCCTCCCAGGATCAGCGCCCCAATCAAGTAAAAGCAGCCCAGACCCACAGCCAAACCGATGTTGCCCGACCCGGCTCGGCTGAACGTCCAAGTTTTGGCTGTGAGGTAGGGGGGCGTGGTTTGGAGCTGACGGTAGGTGGCTACGGTTTGCAGTTCGGGGAATCGATAGGCGATGTCTCCTTGCTCACTCACTTCAGGGAACCCGTTGAATTTCACCAAAACGGGCAACACCGCGGCTTCACCGTCGTCGTCGAGGTAGGGAGTCAACTGCTCGGCCGTAACCGCGCCCCCGTTGGCATAAATCACGCTGGCGATCGCCCGGTACCGCTCCGTTTCCAAATCGGCGTTGGGGTCGCCATCCCCAAACAAAAACGAAAACACCCCTTCCAAAAACCCCATTTCTGATTTCTGGGCAGGACGCGATCGCCGTTGGTAGTAGTCCGGGTACCAGGGGCCCCAGGGATCCCCCAGGAAGATGTATTGCGGCACAAAAACTGGCCCACCGCCGCCGCTACGGCTCGATCGTCCTTCGGAACGGGAATCGCTGTCGCTGTTTTTGCTGCTTTGGAGGGCGAGCCAGGCCGCAAGGATCCCCAACACCACGATGGCGATCGCCACAATCAGCAAGAGACCAAAGGAGATGCGGATCAGCCAGAATAGCCACCGCCAAACCCCTCGCAGTTGCTCCCGCAACCGTTCCCGCCAAACGTTTTGCTGGAGAACTTGGCGAAAATTGGGGGCAAATACATAGGCGACGTCCCCCGACTCGGCGACCTGCAAATCGCCACCGGTGGCGATCGCCAAATTCAGGAGTTCCTGTTGTGCAACAGCCAAACCCAGGCCACTTTGGGCCGCGACATCCCCCACCGTGACGCGGTAGTTGAGGGTTTCGATGGCGGTCAAGACTTGCGGTACAGCCACAATCCGAGGAAGATAGAGTGATGTTTCCAATGTAACCGATATGGCGATTCGGCTGCTCGTGCTCGATTTGGACGGTACCGCCGTCGGGCCCACCAACGAAATTTCGCCGACGGTGAAAGCGGCGGTCGCGGCAGCCCAGGAACAGGGGGTGCGGGTGGCGATCGCCACGGGTCGGATGTACCGATCCGCTTTGCGGTTTCACTACGATTTGGGGGCTGATTGTCCTTTGCTGAGCTATCAAGGGGCCCTCATCCAAGCACCCGATCCGACGAATCCGTCCGCAGCCCCCACCCCGATCGCCCATTGGGCGGTGCCCAAACCCCAAGCCCTGCGCCTGATTCACCAACTCAAAACCTACAGTGATACCTTTGGTGTGCATCTGTACATCGATGACACCCTGTACGTGGAGGAACTGACCCCCCGCACCGAAACCTATGCGGCGCGCTCCCAGGTACCGGCGGTGGCGGTCGGCGATTTTCGGGAGTTTTTGCCCGCCGCCAACGCCCCCACCAAAGTGTTGGCCCTGTCCGACCAGCCGGAAGCCATCTCCCAATTGTTGCTGGAAATGAAAGAGGTGTTTTCGCCCCAGGAACTGTACCTCACCAAATCCCAGCCCACCTACTTTGAGGCCACCAATCCCCTAGCCCACAAAGGCAATGCGGTGCAGTTCTTGGCGGAAGAAAAATTGGGTCTCACGGCCGCGGAAGTGATGGCGGTTGGCGACAACATGAACGATTTCGAGATGGTGCGCTATGCCGGGGTTGGCGTGGCCATGGGCAGCGCCCCGCCGGCCCTCCAAGCGGTGGCCCAATGGGTGGCCCCCTCCGTGGAAGCCGATGGGGTAGCCGCGGCGATCGCCCGCTTTATTCTGGATGCCGAGTGACCCCCCGCGTTCTCGTTGTCGGTGGTGGTTTTGCGGGGTGGCAGGTGGTCAAACACCTGCAGGGAAAAGGGTTTGAGGTGGTGTTGCTGGATCGGCAACCCCACCATGTGTTCATTCCCTTGCTGTACCAAGTGGCGATCGGGTTGATGCCGCCTCAGGTCGTGGCCCGGCCCCTAGCCAAGTTGTGCGCCCCCCACACCACGTTTGTGCAAGATCCCGTTACCGCCATCGACCTTGCCCACCAACAGGTGCACACCACTACCCAGCGTCTGGCTTACGATTTTCTGGTGCTGGCGGCCGGGAGTGTGGTGCGATCGCCCCCGGCCGGCACCTTTGGTCTGCAAACCCTGGAGCAGGCCCTGGCGTTGCGCGATCGCCTAGAGCAAACCCCCCATGGCGGGACTTGGGTGGTGGTGGGAGGCGGGGCCACCGGTGTGGAAATGGCCGGGGCTTTGGCCGAGTGGAGCCGCTGGCACGCCCAATCGTTACGGATTTTGTTGGTGCAATCCCGCGATCGCCTCTTGCCGGATTTACCCGCTCCCCTGGCTACGGCCACCATCCGCCATCTGCAACGGTTGGGGGTAGAGCTGCGGTTGGGCACTACGGTACAGGTGGCCGATCCCCACACCGCGATCCTGAATGGCGATCGCTTGCCCTGCACCGGCATCATCTGGACGGCGGGCTTGGTGGGCACCCCCCTCGCTTACACGCCAGCGGTGGAGACCGTGTTCAAACAACGGTTGGCGGTGCGCCCCACCCTCCAGTTGTCCGACTGGGACAACGTGTACGCCATCGGCGATCTGGCGGCGGCCAAAGTGCGCGATCGCAGTGCGTATTTGACGGGGGTGGCCCCCGAAGCGCTCCAACAGGGAGTCCACGTCGCCCGTAACCTGCAACGCCACCGCCGGGGCTTGGTGCCCCAACCGTTCACCTACTGGGATAAGGGGCGCTTGGCGGTCATTGGCGGCTACGGAGCGATCGGGAAAATTGGGCCGGTTTCCCTCACGGGGTTTGGGCCGTGGTTGCTGTGGTTTGCCGTCCACGGCTGGTACTTACCGGGTTTCGCCAACCGGGCCAAGGCCTTGGGCCAATGGCTGTGGGTCTACCTTCTCCGAAGAAAACCTTAAGACGGACAGACTCTTTGCAAACCCGCCGTAACATTTGCGGAGTACTTACTGCAACGTGTTC
>DMPD01000316.1 GCA_003456125.1 Cyanobacteria bacterium UBA8156
CAGCGGTAACGGGCCTGGTGCACAAAAACGCCCACGGCTCCTAACGCCGCAACATCTCCCGATCGCCGCCACTGCCCCACCGCCGCTGCCCAACCGGTGAGTTCGGCGGGTTCGGCGTAAAGACCCCACAACCAAGCCTGCCAAGAAACTACGGTCGGATCGGGTACCGATACCGTTGCCACCCAATGACCCAGTTCGGCCGGCGGCCAAAAGTGGGCCAGGGCCGCCATCAGGGCCCGAAACCGTTGCCGGGTTGGGATCACGGCTCCACCAGCTGCCCGTACAGCTCGGGGCGGCGATCGCGAAAGAAACCAAAGGCGGCCCGCTCCTGCCGCACCCGTTCCGGGTCAAATTCTGCGAAGAGAACCCCTACCTCGGTGGCACCAAACTGGGTGAGCATCTCGCCGTAGCGATCGCAGATGAAGGAGTTGCCGTAAAAGGTTTGATCGCCCTCGGTGCCGATACGGTTGGCCGCGGCCACCGGCACCACGTTGGCCACGGCATGGCCCACCATCACCCGCTGCCACATGGCGCAGGTTTGCAAATCCGGTTCCGCCGGTTCGGTGCCGATGGCCGTGGGGTACAACAACACATCCGCCCCCTGCAACACCATGGCCCGGGCGGCCTCCGGGAACCACTGATCCCAGCAAATGCCCACGCCCACCCGCCCCCAAGGGGTGGTCCACACCCGAAAACCCGTGTTGCCCGGCCGGAAATAAAACTTCTCTTCGTAGCCCGGCCCGTCCGGGATGTGGCTTTTGCGGTAGACCCCCAACACATCCCCCGTCGGTGCGATCGCCACCACACTGTTGTAATAGTGGGGGCCATCCCGCTCAAACAACGAAACCGGCAGGAAAACGTGGTGGGTACGGGCCACCTCCTGAAACAAGGGGAGATCGGGGTGATCGACGATCGGGTAAGCCCAATCAAAAAACTCCGGCCGTTCTTCGCGGCAAAAGTAGACACCGCCAAACAGTTCCGGCGGCAACACCACTTGGGCCCCCTGGGTCGCCGCCTGCGCCACCAACGCCAACACCTGGGCCACATTGGTGGCGCGATCGCCCCCCAAGGCACACTGAATCACCGCAACTTTCATTTGGACAACGGGGCTAGAAAATGGGGGAACGTGTCCTGACTGTAGCACGGTCAAATCCGCCCGGCATCAGCTGCGCCAGCGCAGGGTTTTGACAGGCACCGGATTGACAAAGGGCCGATTTTCGTGAACCGCCCGTCGGTACTCCCCCTTCAACTGCAAATACCATCGGGCTTGGGTATCGGCATCGTCCAACAACATGGGATGGGTCAGAAACGGTAGCCCCTGCTGTTGTTGTACCGCCAACCGTCGGTCTTGGTCTAAAAATTCCCGGACAAAGGGGCGCAACAGGGGCACCACGGGCGACAACCACGGCACCGTCCAATAGAACACCGTATGGATCGCGGTTGCGGTGGGAGAAATCGGCGTTAGAGCCGTCAAATTTACCAAGCGATGGGCCTCGGTAAACACCGTTTCGATGCGCAGACCCGGCAACTGAAACGTGATTTCCACCTCCGGATGGCGACCCAGCAAACGATACCCCCAAGAAACCCGCTGCAACCGGTGCCGGATCATGGTAAAACCGTAGGGAATCGGCCCAAAATCCTTCGCCTTTTCGTTGAGTTGACCGGGCGATCGCCACCACCACACCCGATGCACAAAGGGGCCATGGGCGGGGTCCATCAACCCAATCACCGCCTGATCCATCGGACAGGGAAACACCATCCGCTCGTACAGCCGCGGGGCACCCAAATCGGTCTGCGGGGGGGCGAGGAGCGGCTCGCTACTGCGTCCCGGCATGTACAGCCAAAGGTTGCCGTCTTGCTCGTGCAGCGGATACCGCAGCACCCGGATTTTGCTCACATCCAGCACCGCCTCGGCCGTCAGGGCCGGAATTTCCTGGCAAACCCCCTGGGCATCAAACCGCCAACCGTGGTAGGCACAGGCGATCGCCTCTCCGTCAAACCGGCCGCAGGAGAGGGGCACCCCCCGATGGGGACACACATCCCGCAGGGCAAAAGCCAGACCGTGGCGATCGCGTCCCACCAACACCGGCTCGCCCAAAAAAACGTGTCGTTGCACCGTTCCGGTCGGCAATTGAGCCGACGGCAAAGCATAATACCAAACGTCTCGCAGCAGCGCTTCCGCTTCGGCGGCACTTCCCAAGGTAGGCAATTCCGGCTGTGTTTGCGGTGTTTTATTTTAGGGTGTGGGCCACAACCCCGGCGGTAAATTTACCTCCACCCGCCGCTGCTCCACATCCACCAACGGCACCAAAGCCTCGACAAAGGGAATCCAACCGCGGTACCCCGCCCCATCCTCCACCTCCAAGAGGGCCTGTCCCCCTCCTACCACCGCCTGCACAGTCCCTAGGGTGCGCCCTGTCCCCTGCTCCACCACGGTACATCCCACCAAATCGGGCACATAAAACTCGCCCTTCCTCAATACCGGGCGCTGGGTAGCCGGTACCAAGACTTCCTGACCCACCGCCGCTTCGGCCCCCTCCCGCGAAGTCAGATGGGCAAACCGCACCCAAAACAACGCGGTCTTGCCCGGCACCGCCGCCCCCCGCACCAATTGCACCGCATAGGGCAAACCATTGGGCGATCGCAACCAGCGCTCCCCCGGTGCCTCAAAGCGCTCTGGAAAATCGGAGAAAGATTGCACCCGCACTTCCCCCTGCAACCCCCGCGCCCCCACGATTTTGCCCAACACCAGCCAATCCGTCACGATCGCCCTGCCCGTTGCCACCGTGCCCATGGTCGCACAGGGCACCCCCGAATCCACTCTCTTAA
>DMPD01000164.1 GCA_003456125.1 Cyanobacteria bacterium UBA8156
TGCTCCGCCAAAGCTTGTTGCTCGGCCTGTTGCCGTCGTTCTTGCTCCGCCAAAGCTTGTTGCTCGGCCTGTTGCCGTCGTTCCTGCTCGATTGTTGCCCTTTCTTCCGCTTGCTGCCATTGCTGCTCTACCTCCACCCGCCGCTGCCGTTCCCGATCGCGTTCCTGAGCCATTTCCAAAGGCGTTAAAAATAACTCACCGTTGGGCAAACACAGGGCCAGCTCCGTTCCCGGTGCCCACAAAAACTGCATTCCCAACCGGGGACTCACCCAACGCCCCGGATTGGCGATCGCCACCAACATTTCCCCTTGCCGCTGCCAGCCCCGCAACTCCCAGCGATCCGGGTCGTAGATGTAGTACTCCTCCACACCGTATTGCTCGTAGAACCGAAACTTGGTCGCCATTTCAGCCTGACCCCGGCGCCCCCGGTTGCTCTCTGAGAGAATCTCAAACACGACCTGGGGAGGCACTCCCCCTTCCTCAAACTGCTTGTAGGAGGGGCGATCGCCTTTGGGTCGTCCCAGCACTACCATCACATCCGGCGCTTGCCGAGGAGCCGGCGGCATCGTTACCGCCACGGGATACCACAGCAAGTCTCCTGCCACAAACACATCCGGGCGATCGGCAAACAAACGCTCCAAGTTTTCCTTGATCAGCACCAGCCAGCGGTATTGCACCGTATTCTCAGCCATCGGTTGTCCGTCGCTGCTGGGGTAAAGCTCGGCATCGGTAAACGCCGGCACCGAAGTAAAAGCCATGGCTATTACCGGCTCAAGGGTGTTCCCATTCTAAACGACAAAATCACTCCCCCAGCTAACAGGTGTCGCTGGGGGGATACCCCAATCCTCGCGTGCTTACTTCAAGCCCACATTCATGCCTGGACGACCCGCGGCCAATTCAACCTTCACAATCCGACCGCCCATCTTTTGAATCCGTTGCTGTTCCCGAAACCAGTTTTCATAGGGTACCAGCTTGGTGAAAAACGTGTTCTGCAACTCCCGTTGCGTCCGAATCCGAGTCTGGCTCGGCACGCAGGCCGTCACCTTAAACATGCGCATATCGCTTTTTTCCCGTAAACACTTCTAAAGAGATTGCCGTCAACCAAGAAATTACCAAAAGAGCGAGTCTACGGATAGAAGCACCAGCTCCCCATCGGCGACTCGCCCTTGTTTTCCCCGCGGTGGGGGTGGCTAACTGACCTGGGGCTAACCCAGAAACTAGCTCAAGCCCGAGCAGATGTAATCAAAGTACACACCCATTTCCTTGCCGGCATCGGTACCCACCAAAGCGGCCGTCACTTCCTTCATCGCCTGGATCGCTTGCACCGTCGAAACGATGGGCACGCCCAACGAGTTGTAGGTTTCCTTCAACCCGTTCAGCACCCGCTCATCCAAGATCGATGGATCGCCCGCCAACATCCCGTAGGTGGCATAGCGCAGGTAGTAATCCAAATCCCGAATACAAGCCGCATAGCGACGGGTGGTGTACATGTTGCCACCGGGACGGGTCACATCAGAATACAACAGTGCCTTCGCCACCGCTTCCTTCACAATCGTCGCGGCGTTGGCCGAAATGGTGCCGGCAGCCCGCACCCGCAGTTCCCCAGTCGCGAAGTAAGCCTTCAGCTTTTCCAGCGAAGCTACGTCCAGGTACCGACCCTGCACGTCCGAAGAGTTGATTACAGCCGTAATAGCGTCTTGCATTTCTTTTATCTTGAAAGGTGTACAGAAAATCTTGAAAGGTATACAGAAAATCTTGAAAAGTGCCCGGAAAACCTCGAAAGTCACCCCAGGCTTTCCTGGGAAACTTTCCCAGAATGTGGATGCCCGCAACTACTGCATCGCACCGATGACATAGTCGAAGTAGTAACCAGCTTCGGCGGCATCTTCCCCAGACAGCAGCGAAGCAGCCACGTTCTTCATGGCGCGAATCCCTTCTGCCACCGCCGGAATGGGCGTACCCAACGAGTTGTACATTTCCTTCACGCCCACGATGCCGATTTCTTCAATCGGGGTCACGTCACCCGAGACGATCCCGTAGGTCACCAACCGCAGGTAGTAATCCAAGTCCCGCAGACAGGTCGCCGTCATTTCTTCGCCGTAGGCATTTCCACCGGGCGACACCACGTCCGGCCGCTTTTGGAACAACTGATCGCCAGCCTGCTTGATGATGCGTTCCCGCGATTCCGTCAGGGTTTGGGCAATCCGCAGGCGACGCTCGCCCGAGGTCACAAAGCTCTTGATCCGATCCAATTCGCCAGGGCTCAGATACCGGGCTTCGGCATCGGCATTCACGATCGATTTCGTGACTACGCTCATGTAACGATTTCCTCCAAAAGGTATGTAAATGCTGGGTAGCGATTTCTTATGGCTGGGATTCGTGACCCTACCCTGTTCCCACACCGTGAACCCTATCCCCGAAACCCCCATGCCCTCAACGAGTTCTCAACGAGGAGAACGCTCGGTGCACAAGAATCCCTTGGACATGCCCCAGGATGTGGGGGGCATTGCCTGCCCGAACCCTTTTCATCTTATGCCATGACTTTGCTTATTCTCTATCCAGAGTTGGCGATCGCGATCGCGCCCTGTAACAAATCTTAGCTTTTGACAGGAGGGTCGGAGGCGGGGGGGGCATAGCGTTTTTGCAGGGCGGTGAGGCGGCGGCGGGCGGTTTCGTTGGTGGCATCGGCTTGCAGGGCCTGTTCGTAGGCGGCGATCGCCTGGGGCACCAGTTTCTTGGCTTCGTAGGCATGGCCGAGGTTGTTCCAGCCGTTGACGTAGCCGGGTTCCTGCTCGATTGCTTTTTTGTAGTTGGCGATGGCCAAGTCCAATTGCTGCTGGCAAGAGTAGGCGTAGCCGAGGGCGTTGTACAGTTCGGGAAAGGTGCCGCCTTGCTTGAGGGCGCGCTGAAATTCCCCCACGGCGGCGCTGTAGAGTTTTTTGCGGAGGTAGACGCTGCCCAGTTCGTAAAATTCTGCGGCTGTGCCCTGGCCCTGTTGCAGTTTGGGTTGCAGGCGGGAAATGATATTTTCAAGGTCGCGGTTCCGCAGCACTTGGCGGGCAATCAGGAAAGCAAGGGTGGCCAGCATCCCCACCAGGGCGGCCAGGTAACCCAGGGCAAGCAAATCATCCATAGGGATCCGGTTGAAAAGTCGAAATTTCGGCCAATTGTAGCGAAGGGACGGGGGGACGCATGTGGGAATGGGTTTTGTGGTGGACGGTGGCGATGGGCGATCGCCTGGCCACGCTGCCGACGGCCGGTCGGGAAGTGGGCACCCGGTTGCTCACCGAGCGCTTGACCGCGCTGCGGCGAGCCGGTTACAGCCCTCTGCGCCAGGGCCTTTGGCTCCAGTCGGCCGAGGGGTTGGTGTTGGCGGAACACCAAGGTACGGTGCCGTTACCGGCGGCTTCCTTGACCAAGTTGGCGACCACCTTGGTGGCCCTCGATCAATGGCGGGAAAACCATCGCTTTGTCACCACGGTTGCGGCTGGTGGCCCGATCCAGAATGGGGTATTGCAGGGAGATTTGTGGGTGCAGGGGGGGGGCGACCCCCTATTGGTTTGGGAAGATGCGATCGCCTTGGGCAATGCCCTCAACCAACTGGGCATTCGCCGCGTGGCGGGCAATCTGGTGGTAACGGGTAATTTTTGGATGAATTTCACAACCGATCGAGCGGAATCGGCGGCGTGGTTGCAGGAAGGCATGAATGCCAACCTCTGGTCGTCCGAAGCCGCTACCCAGTACGCCCAGATGCCGGCGGGTACACCGCGGCCCCAGGTGGCGGTCGCCGGCCGGGTGCTGACGCCAGCCAGTGCTTCCGCCCTCTCTCTGTCTTCCCAGACCCTGTTGCGCTACGAATCCTTGCCCCTGTGGCAAATTTTGCATCGCCTCAACATTTTCAGCAACAACTTTATGGCGGATGTGTTGGCGGTACAGTTGGGGGGAGCCCGCTACGTGCAGCGCCGGGCTTTGGCTTTGACGGGGGTGTCGGCGGCGGAATTGCAGTTGGTGAACGGGTCGGGGCTGGGGGTGCAAAACCGCATGTCTCCCCGGGCGGCAGTAGCCCTCACCGTGGCTTTGGATCGCGTAGCCCGTCAGCAGGGATTGACCCTGGCAGATTTGTTGCCGGAGGGGCGCTGTCGCTGCGGCACGATCGAGCACCGAAATTTACCGGCGGGATCGTTTGTGAAAACCGGTACCCTCAACGAAGTGAGTGCCTTGGCGGGGGTGGTGCAAACCCGCGAACGCGGCCCCCTTTGGCTTGCCTTGTTGGAGGGGGGAGCCGGTGCTATTGAAACGTTCCATGGCGGTCAAGAACGCTTTGTGCAAGGCTTGACCATCACTTGGGGCGAAGGCCGTCCTGTCGACCTGGCGGGGTTGCTGACCCCATCCTTTGTCCCAAGGCCCTGGCGCGAGGAAAATCGGGTACGGTTTACGACGGTGCAGACTTCAGAATAAGGGCGATCGCCTCCCGCAAATCCCGCACGATGTGCTCCGGGTGGTGCAATCCCAGTTGGGTTTCGTTGCGAATCCCGCAGGTGACGGCAATGATGGGGATGTTGTTGCGCTGCGCGGCCAAAATGTCGGCTTCGGTATCCCCCACCATCCAGGCTTGGGTGCAAGGGGGCAAACAGGTCACTGCCCGGCGCAACAGTTGGGGTTTGTCGAGGGTATCCCCCATCTTTTGATAATCATCGGCCAAACAAAACCGGCGATCTTCTTGAAACAAATGCCCTAGCCCGTAACCCGCCACCGCCGGCAACAACTCCCGGTGTCGCCGCATGGTCACAATCGCCAAGTCTATTCCCGCGGCCGCAGCCTTCTCCAACGCCGCGATCGCCGCCGGCCAGGGGCGGTCGTAGACCAAAAACGGGGCACTGTGCACCAAGGTTTGCCGCCACCGCACAAATTCCGCGGTCTGCTCGGGCCGCTGCAACCCCGATCGCCAAGCAATTTCTCGCTCCGGTACCTGCGCGCGCTTCAGTTCCCAAAAAGCACTCTTGCTGAGGGGCAGCTTAGGGGTGTCGGAGGGCACCCGCTCGCAACACTCTAGGTACACCCGATAGTAGCGATCGGCCACATCTACCAAAGGCCCATCAAAATCGGTATAAAGGCGAACAGTCATATCCATCTCGGCCGGCACCCCCAAATTGTACCGATTGCCGTCCCCTCCGGCTCTCTCCCCTCGCCCCCGCAGAGAACGACAAAAAACGACAAGCCTTTCGCAGTTGTGGTACCCTCATACTCAGGAAGCCAAGGATTCACGTCCCCACTTTGCTGTCCCGCTGAACTCTGTCCCGCTATCCTCCCCCTATCCTCGGTTGGGGGCGGTAGGGAAGAAACGGCAAGAAGTAAACAGTCAGAAGTAAACGGTCAGAAATAAACAGGAAACGGTACACAAGAACTTGTGGAACGGACTGCTTTATTCACTACTTCTCACTGCTTCACTTTCATGCACCGCTTCATTCAGAGTGCAGGGAAGCAAGGGGTCAAGAATCGGGGTGATGAGGGTGGTGGGGCAATCCAACCTACAGATTGAACGGGCAGTTCGTTTGTAGGAAGCTAACTTGTAGATTGGCCTACTAGGTTAATCCTGGTAGCTTGACTGTAGCTTGATTACAGGCTGAGTCTGATTACAGCTTGACTGTAGTTTGATTACGGGTTGACTGTTGTAGGTCGACCAGAAATGGCTGCAGATTAGCTACTAGTTAGCTGCAAGTTAGCTACAAAATCAATTCTAGAACAGGGTTCCTGATGGTAGCTCTCTCCAGGATTGGCAAGGAGCGTATCCATCTGGTCACGGCAAAGCTACTGGAAAAGGTCAGAAAATGCAACCCCTCATCGACAATTTTTCCGACAATTCTGCCGACGCGCTGGCAGAGCGTCTCGACCTGTTGGCGGATCGTGTGGCGACCCAAGCCGATCGCCTCAAGGTTGGGGGGCAACGGGTAGCTTGCTCTGCCCTAACGGCTACGGTTTTGGCGGGGGGCGTGACGGCGATCGCCCTGCCGACACCGGCGGCCCGGGCGGCCGGCTCTACGGCAGACGTGATTGCGCTGCAACAGCTTTTGGCGGACAACGGGTTTTCGCCGGGGGCTATTGACGGTGTGCTTGGCCCCGCTACGATCGCGGCGATCGAACGGGCCCAAACGCAACTGGGTTTGGCGGTAGATGGCATTGCCGGGCCGCAAACGTTGGCGGCCCTGAGCCGTGGCGGAGCCGCCTTTGATTTGGAAGACAGCGCCTACGTGACCCAAATCCAGCGGTTGTTGACCCAAAACGGCTTTTACGATGGCCCGATCACCGGTTTTTATGGCCCCTTGACGCGGGAGGCCGTGACCCGGGCCCAGGCCGCCTATGGTTTGGCCCAAGACGGTCTGGCTGGGCCCCAAACCTTGGCGGCGTTGCAGGGGGGAGCCCCCAGTACCGGTACGGCGGCCGAGGACAGCACCAGCATTCAACAATTGCAAAACCTGCTCACCCAGCGGGGTTTTTACACCGGGCCGATATCGGGCATTTATGGTCCCCTGACGGAAGCAGCGGTGCGGGAAGCACAGCGGGCTTACGGGTTGGTGGTGGATGGCATTGCCGGGCCCTTAACCTTGGCGGCGTTGCGGGGGGGAGCGCCCAGCACCGATACCGCGACCGAGGACAGTGCGGGGATTCAGCAATTGCAAAACCT
>DMPD01000117.1:0-12456 GCA_003456125.1 Cyanobacteria bacterium UBA8156
GCAGTTGGGGTGGCAGGCTCACCATCAACTCCAGGATGTGGTGCAAGCCATGGTTGCTGCCGAGCTCACAAAACTCCAAGGTTGAGTATGAAAATTCTGTATGATGGCGCAATTTTTGCCATGCAAGCCCGGGGTGGCATCAATCGCTATTTTGAAAATTTAATTTCGCGATTGCCCACGTCTTTAGAACTCATTTTGACCACAGCCCGACCCCAACACTACCCCGAATCTTTGCACCCCAACCTGCGGGTGCATCGGTTTGCTCGGTATGGGTTTCGGCCGGGGCGCTTGGCCTACTGGCTAGAGAAATACTATTTCCGGGCGATGGAAGCACGGGTGGATGTCGACGTTCTTCATGCCACGTACTATCAGCTCTTAACCCGAGAAAGTCTGGCGGCCAAGCGATCGCCTACAGTGGTGACGGTCTACGACATGATTTACGAAATGGGTCACATTTACCCAGATTTCCAAATTTATAACCGAAACATTGAGCCCAAACGCCAAGCGGTGTTTGCGGCTGATGTGGTCTTATGTATTTCTGAATGCACAAAAAAAGATTTGCTGGAACGCTATCCCACCCTCCCGCCCTCAAAGGTGAAAGTGACGTACTTGGCTTCCGAGTTTCGGCCGGAGATGGGCTACGGCCCGGAACCCATTCCCGATCGCCCTTACTTTTTGTACGTGGGGGGGCGGGGCGTACACAAAAACTTCGAGCGCTTGGTGCAAGCCTTTGCGCGTTTGAGCCAAACCCATGCCGATCTGCAATGGTGTTTGGTGGGAGCGCCGCCCCACGGTGAAGAATTACGCAAAATCCAAGCCGCGGGCATTGGCGATCGCCTGTGGTGTCCGGGAGCCGTTCCCGATGAACATTTGGCGAAGCTGTACCGCCACGCGATCGCCTTTGTGTATCCTTCCTTGTACGAGGGGTTTGGCATCCCTCCCCTCGAAGCAATGATTTGCGATACGCCGGTGATTGCCTCCCGGATTTCCAGCATTCCCGAAGTGGCGGGGGAAGCGGCATTTTATTTTGACCCCAACTCCGTCGACGAACTGTACGACCAAATGAAATTTGTGTTGGCACATCCGGCAGAACGAGAACGGAAAATTCAAGAGGGGCGCCACCAAGCGGCCAAGTTTAGCTGGGAGCAGACGACGGCTCAAACTTTGGCCGCCTATCAACGGTTGGTGTAAATGAAAGCTCTGGACTTGCAAATCAACGGGGCCTTGGGTCTTTCCTTCAACGATTTGCATCCCGGATGCGAAGACAAACTAGCCCAAGTTTGTGAGTTTTTGGCGACCCAGGGGCTCCAGGGCTTTTTGGCGACCCTGGTTACTACCGACCTGGCGGCTATCCAGCGATCGCTGGCGGTGTTAGCCCGATTTCAGCAGCAAGCCCACGGGGGAGCCCAACTGTTGGGGGTGCACCTCGAAGGGCCGTTTCTCCATCCTGCCAAGCGGGGAGCCCACCCCGCCGCTCACTTGTTGCCCCTTACCCTCAACCACCTCAAACGAGTGTTGGGGGATTTCACACCTTTGGTGAAGTTGGTGACCCTCGCTCCCGAACTCGATCCCACTGGCGCGGCGATCGCCTATCTCCGCGATCGCAACATCATTGTCAGTGCCGGCCATTCCCAAGCCACGGCCGCCGAAGCTCGCTGCGCTTTTGCCCAAGGGGTCACCGCCATCACCCACGCCTTCAATGCCATGCCGCCGTTGCACCACCGGGAACCGGGGTTGTTGGGGGCGGCCCTCCTCGACGAGCGCATCTGGTGCATGGCGATCGCCGACGGTGTCCATGTTTGTCCCGACATGTTGCGGTTGTTGTATCGGCTCAAGGGCGATCGCCTGATTATTGCGAGCGATGCCTTGGCGCCCTTCGGCTTGCCCGATGGCGAGTATCCCTGGGACGATCGCCCCATCCGGGTGACGCAAGGCACCGCCCGCCTGCCGGACGGTACCTTAGCCGGTACCACCGTAGGGTTGCCCCAAGCCGTGCAAAATCTGGTGAATTGGAACGTTTGCACCCCAGCCCAGGCGATCGCCGCCGTCACCGCTGCCCCCCAAACCCTTTTGCGAGAAATCTAGCCCAAGCGCTCCCGCAGGTAGGCTACTACCCGATCAAGGTTCACCAAATCCGTTTGTTTCGTCGCCCGGTTCACAATTTCCACCTTGCCCTCGGCAATGCTGCGGCCCGTAACAATGCGGAAGGGAATCCCCACCAAATCACTGTCCTTGAACTTGACCCCCGCCCGTTCATCCCGATCGTCCAACAAGGTATCCATCCCGGCGGCATTCAGTTCGGTGTACAGCATTTCGGCGATCGCCATCTGCTGGGGGTCTTTCACGTTGGGCACCACCACGATCGCCGTGTAGGGAGCAATGGCCGGGCTCCAGACGATCCCATCGGCATCGTAGGATTGTTCGACGGCGGCTTGGGCCAGTCGAGACACCCCCAACCCATAACACCCCATCACCAAGGGCTTTTCTTCGCCCGTTTCCGTCGTGAAGGTCGCTCCCATCGCCTGGGAATATTTCGTCCCCAACTGAAAAATGTGTCCCACCTCAATGCCACGGGCGGTTTGCAAGATTTGGCTGGGATCGTGCACCGCCCGATCGCCCGGTCGCGCCTTGCGGAAATCCCCCACCGGCGGCAACGGACCCAGGCTCTCCCAGTTGCCCCCCACCACATGCACCCCGACCTCGTTGGCCCCTGTGACAAAGTCGGTCAAATCCGCCGCCGTGCGATCGGTCAACCGCAAAAACTGCGGATGCAGCAATTTTTCCCCACGAATCAGGTCATCCGCCAGATCGGGGCCCACATACCCCAGGGGTACCTCCCCATCGCTCCAGGTATCCGCAGCCTCCGCCACCCGCAACCGCAGCACCGTCGCCGCACCAAAGCTCGCTGCCCGCCGACTGAGTTCGTTTTGCAACTTGACTTCGTTCACCTCGCCATCGCCCCGGATGCTGAGCAAAACCATCACCCGCAACCCCGTATCGTAGACCACCTCATAGATCACCTGCTTTAGAGTGTGATGGGTTTCACAATTCAATACCGCGCACAACGCGGCAATGGTGGGGGTGTCGGGGGTCTCCCGCCGCTGAAATTCGGTAAATGGGGAAGGCGTAACTGCCGGGGGCAACGATACGGCTTTTTCTACGTTGGCGGCATATTGTCCATCCTCGGTGTACAGCACCTCATCTTCACCGGCCGCGGCCAAAATCATAAACTCGTGAGAACCGGAGCCACCAATCGCCCCGGAGTCCGCTTCCACCGCCCGAAACGCCAACCCACACCGCGCAAAAATGCGGCTGTAGGTCTGGTACATCGTCTCGTAGGTTTCCTTGAGGCTGACCTCAGAGGCATGAAACGAATAGCCATCCTTCATGATGAACTCCCGCCCCCGCATCAACCCAAACCGCGGCCGAATCTCATCCCGAAACTTGGTTTGGATTTGGTACAGGTGCACCGGCAACTGGCGATAGGAACGCAACGTATCCCGGGCGATCGCCGAGATTACCTCTTCATGGGTAGGGCCCAGACCCATTGGGCGCTCCAGGCGATCCGTCAACGAGAACATAATCCCTTCGGCTTTGGTGTAGGTATCCCACCGCCCCGATTCCTGCCACAGCTCCGCCGGCTGCAACTGGGGCAACAGGCATTCCTGTGCCCCCGTCCGGTTCATTTCCGATCGCACAATGTGGGAGATTTTTTGCAACACCCGCCACATCAGCGGCAAATAGGCGTACACGCCACTGGCCAACCGCCGGATAAACCCCGCCCGCACCAACAACTTGTGGCTGGGAATTTCCGCTTCCGCCGGGTCTTCCCGCAACGTCACCCACAACATCTGGGACAGGCGCATAACTTTCTCCGATTGGCCGTTTTGTATCCTACCAGCTTTGGGATTCTAGGGGTTGATTTCGTTGATTTGGCGAGCGTTGGGGTCTCGAGGTTTGATTTTGGGGTTCACCACCGGGGCCAGACCCAGGGTTTCTTGGAAGACCCCATCCAGTTCCCCAAAACCCACCAACCCCTCCCGATCGAACACCACGTCCCCCGCCACATCCAGCACCACCGTTTGGGGCACCACTCCCCGATAAAACCGCAACTCTTCGGGGAGCGGGTTCCGGCCTTCGGCAAAGGCCACCAAATCTGCCGGTACCGGAATGATGCTTACCTTCCGGCTGTAAAAGGCCTGCACCTCGTTCAACACCGGCGAAAAGCGCTTGCAGTCGGCGCTATCGTCCAAGTAGTAGACCAGCACCGCTGGCCGCGCCAAATCCCGGGACTGGGCGATGGACAACCGGGCGGGCACCAGGGAACCGTTGCCCCCATACAACGCAAAAATGTTGCCGTCGTAGCGATCGTCCGTGAGGGTGGCCCCCACCGGCAGGCAGATCCCCCCAATCAACCCCAACCCCACAACCATCGCCAACAGCCAACGTCTGATTCTGAGCATAGGGCTAATCGTTGAATCCTTGCCCGCGAATCATGTCGAAGAACTCCTTCTTCATGTGGGGATCGGCACGAAACAACCCACGCACAATCGAGTTCACCATTTTGGTTTCCGGCTCCTTCACCCCGCGCCAGGTCATGCACATGTGCTGGGCCTTGATCACAAACGCCAAACCCTTGGGCTGAATCAAATTTTCGATGATGTCTGCCACCATCACCGCCGCTTCCTCTTGAATGTGGGGCCGGCTCAAGACCCAATCCACAATCCGGTTGAACTTGGAAATGCCAATGACCCGATCGCTCGGCAAGATGCCCACCCAGGCTTGACCCACAATCGGCACCAGGTGATGGGAGCAGGCCGATCGCACCGAAATGGGCCCCAACGTGTAAATCTCGTCCAGTTCCTTGGCATTGGGGAAATCGGTAATTTTGGGCATGGGGTGATACCGCCCCTTAAACACCTCGTCCACATACATTTTGGCGACGCGGTGGGGCGTTTCCTGCGTATTGTGATCGTTGGTGGTGTCGATGATCATCGACTCGAACAGGCTCTGCAACTTGGCTTCGATTTCCCGCTTCAATTCCTCCCGCTCGGCATCGCTGATGAATTCGGCAATCGAATCGTTGGCGTAGAACGGCGTGCCCGTAGTAATCAAACGCTCGCGAATGACTTGGGAAATCGGCTTCTTGCCGTTTTGCGTTACCAACCACTCCTCTCGCGCTTCTCGATTTTCGGCACCTGCAGGACGGGGATAGCTAATGGTCATGGGATTTTTCAGTAAAAAAGTAAGTAGAAGTAGGGGTTCAAGACAAAAACCAGCCAAAGGCCCCCAATCGCTGTGGCCGCACAGGACCGTGGTAAAGCAGGGAACTTGGTGCTGTTTTGGCGTTAAGATCGTGCACACCCGTTGGCTTTGGCCCACAACCGCGGGCGATCGCCCACTCCAGCAGCAGTCCAGCAGCAATCCAGCGGGTAGCTTTCCCCTTGCTACCCAAGGGGGTACTCTGGGAACTGTTGACAACCGGGTTGTCAACCGGGTTGTCAACCGGGTTGTCAATCACAGGGTATGGGCTTGCGCACAGGAGCGCAGACACAGATGTGGTTCCGAAATCCTCCACTTTCCGATTCTTTACCATGTTAAGGCTTTTTGTTCGAAACCGCCGATCGCCCCTCAAAGCACTCCGGTTTGGGGCAGGAGGGTGATTTCGGCCACGGTGGCGTGGGGGGGCATTTTCAAGACATGGATCACCGAAGCCGCCACATCTTCCGGCGATAACATCTGCGTGCGATCGAATTGGGCTTGCACTGCGGTTGGCAGGGTTTCCCAGAGGGGGGTGTTGACGGCCCCCGGCAACAGGGTGCTGACCCGGATGTGGGGCCGTTCCTCGGCCGCCAGGGTTTGGGCCAGGGCCAACAGGGCAAATTTGCTGCTGCAATAGGCTCCCCATCCCGGAAAAGCCTGTTTCGAGGCAATGGAGCCCAAAAACACGATGTGACCGCCCTGGGCCCGCATAGCCGGGACAATCGCCCGCAGGCTGGCAAACACGCTGTGGACATTCAAATCAAACAGCCGCTGCCAATCCTGGAGGGAAGTGGCGGTGAGGTTGGCCACCAACGCCATGCCGGCATTCAACACCACAATATTTGGCGCACCAAAGGTTTGCAGCAGGTTGGCCAGCTGGCTTTCTACGGTGTCCGGTCGCGCCAGATCAAGATTATAAAATTGACCGGGGGTGCCGGCGGCGGTGAGTTCCGCCAAAATGTGGCCGGGTTGCCGGGCGATCGCCCCTACCTTCACCCCCCGTTCGGCTAGGGCTAGGGCCACCGCTCGCCCAATGCCCCGGGTCGCCCCCGTCACCAAGGCCGTTTGACCCTGCAGGGCTTGACTTCTATCCATAGCTTCCCCGTTACCTTTTCTTTAGGGTACACCGGGCGGGATGGTACGATGTTTCGCCGCAAGCGTAGGGTAGCAAACCTTGAACGAAACCACGGGGGGCATTATCTGGTTGACGGGGTTAAGCGGGGCCGGCAAAACCACGATCGCCCAAGCCCTCTCCGCAACCTTGCAAAGTCAAGGGCGGCGGGTGGAATTGCTAGATGGCGACGTGATTCGCACCCATTTGTCGAAAGGTCTGGGGTTCAGCAAAGAAGACCGGGATACCAATGTCCGGCGGGTGGGTTTTGTGTGCCATCTCTTGGCCCGCAACGGCGTGGTGGCGATCGCCGCCCTGATCAGTCCCTACCGAGCGGTACGCCAAGAGGTGAGAGATTTGGGTTCCCCCTTTGTGGAGGTGTACGTCCAGGCCCCCCTCGCGGTCTGTGAACAACGGGACGTTAAAGGGCTGTATCAAAAAGCGCGGGCGGGTCTCATTCAAGGGTTTACCGGCATTGATGACCCCTATGAGCCGCCCCTCCACCCCGAAGTGATTTGCCACACCGATCGGGAAACCGTCACGGAAAGTGTCGCCAAAATTTTGGCCGTGTTGCTCTAAGGAGCCGCGCGCCGCGCGACGGCTGCCTGGTTGGGATCGACATTGAGGAATACCGTGGAATTGCCCTCCACCCGAATGATTTTGAGGGGGGAGGGCTGTTTGGCCGCTTTGGCGGCGGCGATCCGTTCCTGTAGACGTTCGTAAAACAGCAGATCGGCCAGTTGGGTCCCCAGGGCCGCCGCCCGCCCCTTCAGCTCGATCGCCCGCTCTTCGGCTTTGGCCAAAATCAACACCCGTTCGGTTTCTTTGGCTTGAATTTGGGCTTTGACCCCCGCCGTCTGGGCCAAAATCGCGGCCACTTGTTTCTTCTCGATCGAGTCCTTGAGAGCATCGGGAAAGTTGGCGGTTTCCAGCAACACCCCTTCAATCTGGATCAGGGGCACCTTCTCGCCGTTGCGCTCCACCGTGGGCATCTCCCGGTTCATCAAAGCCGTGGCTTCTTTCTCAATTTCTTGGCGTTTCTCCTGCCGGTAAAAGTCCTCGGATTTGAACTGGGCCGAAACATCCCGCAATTTGGATCGCACCACGGGTACCACCGCCGTGGTCAAATAATTTTCGCCGATGCGGCCATGGAGTTCATCGAGGGTTTCCGGATTGGGCCGCAGTACCACATTGGCGTCCAACGTAAACGCCTGGCCGTCGCTGGCAATCACGGCGATCGCGCCACTGGCTTTGCGGGGGGATTGGAGGTTGGTAAATTCCCAAACCCGCGTCCGCACGTCGTAGGCCACGGCCTGTTCGACCCCCGGTACCAAAAAGGTCGCCCCCGGTTGCAACACGCGACCCGATTGCAAACCGGCAAAGGTATTGAACACCACCGCCGCTTCGCCGGGGCGGGTGACGTAAAAAAACGGCAACGACTTCAGGAGGTTGGCCCCCAGCCAGGCTAAAGCAATTGGGGCTAGCCACACCGCGACCTGTTTGGGTTGAACAGCCATGGCATTTCCGGCAAACTGGGCCCACCATAGCACGCCGGGCGATCGCCCAGAGAACTTCGGTTATCGGCAATACAGGCCAGGAAAAGTGTGGTATTCCATGCGCAGCGCGGTTGCAGGGAAAAGTTCGGGTATGTCGTCGTCGTTTCGGTCAACGCGGGAATGGGAGCGAGAGCTGGCCGAGATTCGGCAAAATTTGACCGATTTGCGGGCCAATGTGTTGGCCAAGTTAAGCCGTGAGATTGTGGCGTTGCAGGGGAAGCGGGGGGCCCTCCTCGAAGACATCGAGCGGTTGCAGGCTCAGTACCGGGAGTTGGAGACCCAGCTTTGGGTGGGGCAAAGCCTGAATCAGAGCGAAAGGTTGCAGCAACAGTGGATTGCCGAATTGGCGGCGGCGATCGCCTTTCATTTGCGGCGGGATTGGGAGCAGCAGGAGGGGCAAGCCCTGGGGCGTTACGGGGGCGACATGGATCGGCTGTTGTTGAGCCTCGACGATACGTTGCGCACGACCTTTCAGACGTTGCAGCGGGATATTGACAGTTACCAACGGGATTTGGACGGTCAGGTGCAGCGCATGCACAACCAGCGGTTGCAGGGGGAAATGTTGTTGGCGGCTTTGGTGCAAAAGCTTTCCCAGGAATGGCAGCGGGTGGAAACTTTGCCCGGGGGGAACCCGCCGCCGCCCCCCGAACTGCCTTTGGCCAGCACGATGCCCACGGTGGTGCAGCCGCGGCCGGCCCGTCGCCCTTGGTCGGGATGGGGGTTGGCCCTGGGGGCGGCCACGGGGTTTGCCGGCAGCAATGTGGCGCTGGCTCTGGTGTTGCAGCCCAATCGCTTGGACTTTGGCGGCTGGCTGCCGGCGGATGGGGCCGGCATTTTGCTGGTGTTGGCGGTGCGCACGGCTTTGCTGGGACCGTTGCTGTGGGGCTTGGCCCGGGCCCGGGGGGTGCAGCCGGCGGCCTTCGGCCCCCGGCTGTGGCGCTCGCCGCAACGAGGCGATCGCCGTTGGTTCCGGTTGGCGATCGCCGGGGTCGTTTTGCAGTTCCTGAGTTTGGTTGGTTTCCTGGGGGCGGTGGGCACCCTGTCCCCCACCGCCGCCACCACCTGGTTTTACCTCTATCCCATGTTGATGGCCCTCATGGAGCAGGCTTTGTTGGGTTTGGAGCGGCGATCGCTGCCGCCGTTGTGGATGGTGGGGTTTGGCGTGGGTTTGGTCAGCATCCCTTGGCTATGGGGCGGGGTGGTGGCAGCGGGTTTGGCCGCCCTTAGTTTTGCCAGCTTGACGATTGTGGCCAAAGTCAGCCATCGCCATCTGCCACCGGTCGGCTTTCAAGCTTGGATGGCTCTGGGCACCCTCATTTTGGCGATCGGAGCCTTGCCCTTTACCGTGTCGGCCTGGCCGCGCTTGACGCCGATGGCAGTGGGCTGGATTGCCACGGCGGCGTTGTTGACGGCGTTGGGCCACGCCCTGTTGGAGTTGGGGGGCAAACGGTTGGGCCGCAAACCGGCGGCCTTTGCCGGGGGCAGCATTCCCCTGCTGACGGCGCTGGTGGCGGCGATCGCTGGCTTTCCCCTGAGTCCCTTGCATCTGGCGGGGGCGTTTCTGGTGAGTGCCGGCAGCAGTTTGTTTTTCTGGCAACGGCCCGCCCCTGAGTCTACGCCGGCGTAACCCGATACAATAGTAAGGAATGGTTTACCCGTTTCGGCATGGATCCGCAGTTATTTGAAGAACTGTTCCCAGACGACGAAGAAGCAGTCGATGGGGACGACACCGCCATGACGATCCCGGTAGCCACCCATGCCCGATTGACGGACGAGCGGGATACGGGAACCTTTTGGCACAGTCAGGGGATTGTGCTGGTGAAACGCGGGCAGTTTCGGGAGGCACTGGAATCCTTTGAGCGGGCCCTGGGCATCGATCCCAATCGCGCGGAGTCTTGGTACTACCGAGGCAATGCTCTGCGCAAAGTTGGGCGCTTGGCGGATGCCGTGGTCTCCTATGAACAGGCGATCGCCCTCGATCCCGCGGCCTACCTCGCTTGGAATTGTTATGGGGTGGCTTTGCATCAACTGAAACGCTACACCGAGGCGGTGACGGCGTTCGATCGCGCCTTGGTCATCCGCGCTGCTTTTTATGCGGCTTGGAACAACCGTGGCAGTGCGCTGCTGGCGCTGGAACGCTACGAAGAGGCCTTGGCTTCCTACGAGCGGGCTTTGACCCTCCGGCCGACTTTCTATCAAGCCTGGAACAACAAAGGGAATGTGTTGCGCAAGCTCAATCAACCCCTGGAGGCGATCGCCGCCTACGAACAAGCCCTGACTTTGCAACCCACCCTCTACGAAACTTGGAACAACCAAGGAACCGTGCTGGCCCATCTGGAACAACACGAAGCCGCCCTGGTGGCCTTTGAACAGGCGGTCTTGCACTGTGAGTCTTACTTTTTGGGCTGGTACAACATTGGCCGGGTTTTGATCAAACTCCAACGCTGGAACGAGGCGATCGCCGCTTTGGAAAAAGCGGCCACCCTGGATGCCAACGTGTTTGGGGTCTGGTTCCACCTGGGCAACCTCCGCCTGCGATTGGAGCAACATACGGCGGCCCTGGCCCACTTTGAACGGGCGTTGCAGTTGAATCCCAACTCCGTCGAAGCGATGAACAGCCGAGAATTGGCTCGGCATTTGGCAACACGCTAGGAGCAACGAACATGGCCACGGTTTTGGTGACCGGCGGGGCCGGCTACATCGGCAGCCATGCGGTACTGGCCCTGCAAGCGGTGGGCCATACCCCCATCGTGCTGGACAATTTGGTGTTTGGCCATCGGGAGTTGGTGGAAAATGTCCTGCAGGCGGAATTGGTGGTTGGGGATATGGACGATCGCCCCCTGCTCGATCGCCTGTTTCGTGACCGGGCGATCGATGCGGTGATGCACTTCTCGGCGTTTGCCTATGTGGGGGAATCGGTGACCCATCCCGCCAAGTATTACCGCAACAACGTCGCCGCCACCCTGACCCTCCTGGAAGCCATGGTGGCGGCCCAAGTCTCCCGGTTTATTTTTTCTTCAACCTGTGCCACCTACGGCGTGCCCACCACGGTGCCCATTCCCGAAGACCATCCCCAAAATCCGATCAATCCCTACGGCCGCTCCAAATGGATGGTGGAACAGTTGTTGGCGGATTTTGGCCCCGCCTACGGTTTGCAATCGGTCTGTTTTCGCTACTTCAATGCCGCAGGAGCCGACCCCCTGGGCCGCCTCGGCGAAGACCACAACCCCGAAACCCATCTCATCCCACTGTTGCTGTTGACGGCCCTGGGGCATCGCTCCCACCTGGAACTCTACGGCACCGATTACCCCACCCCCGATGGCACCTGCATCCGCGATTACGTCCACGTCTCGGATTTGGCCCAGGCCCACGTGTTGGGATTGGAGTACCTCCTTGAGGGGCATCCCACTACGGTATTCAATTTGGGCAACGGCAACGGGTTTTCGGTCCGCGAGGCGATCGCCATGGCCGAAACCGTAACCCGACGCTCCCTGCCGATCCGCACCTCCCCCCGTCGGCCGGGAGACCCCCCCATCCTGGTGGGCAGCAGCGACCGGGCCCGCCAGGTCTTGGGCTGGGTACCGGCCTACCCCAACCTCCAAGATATGGTGGCCCACGCCTGGCAGTGGCATCAAAACCGCCACGGCCTGGCCCGGTAGCCAAACCCCTCAAACCAAGAGTCTCAAACCAAGATAGGCGGCGTGTGTCGACCCATTTGCTTGTACAAGGAAAGCTGGTGCCGAGCGCCGTCCCAATGCACCCTTTGAAAAAGCTGCTGCAGGATGAACACCCCCCGACCACATTCGTCCTCTTCGGCACGGGGTTGGGTCGTCCCTGTCTGGCCCGTTGCCTGGTTCACAGCCTGGCTCAAGGCAGCGGATTTGGCTGGGCTCACCCCTTCATCGGCGATCGCCCACCAACTGTGATGGCCGTCGGGTCGCACCTCGTGGCGCGATCGTACCGTAATCCAGCGCTCGGCATCCAGTTCGTTGCCGTGCTTGACCGCATTCACCAAGGCTTCTTGCAAGCCCAAACGCACTTCCGGTTGCCAGGGAGAGGGCACCGCCCCCACCAAATCGTTGAGCACCTCTTGGAGGTACAACGTCGAAGGAAACCGATACATCTGCCACCGCGGCTGCGATTTTTGTAGTCGATAAATCCGCCCCGACGGCCTGACCAAATTGGCCAGCACCAGCGGTGTCGCCCGATTGCTGACTCGATCCGTTGCGATCGCACCCATACTCGCTTCGTTTTCGCCTCCTCACACAGCACCCAACGGTACACACCTGTACACGTCCAGACTCTGCCTACCCATTGCCCACCCATGGCAGGCTTCCTATGCTGACCGTTCCTATGCTGACCGATGACCACCCCTTTTCTTCTGGGCTGCGGCTTTTGGGCCGCGGCTCTGGTGTAGCCCCCTCTTAGAAACCTCTGGCGTTAGAAACCTCTGGCGTTAGAAACCTCTAGCGTTGGAAACTCCTAGCCCATGAACTTCTGAGCTATGAACTTCTGAGCTATGAACTT
>DMPD01000117.1:12773-13460 GCA_003456125.1 Cyanobacteria bacterium UBA8156
TGAACTTCTGAGCTATGAACTTTTGAGGCCAAGGATCGTCCAAAGGGGGTTTTGAGCGTTTTGGGCTACGGTTTTTAGTATACCGGAATGCCGGGGTCGGTGACTTCCTCTGCCAAAGTGCTCTGGGGATGAAAATGTTGGTAAACGATTTCCGCCAATCTCGGGCCGATGCCGGGGGTTTCGGCAATTTGGGCGATCGTGGCCTGCCGCAGGTAATCGATGGAATGAAAGCGGCTTAACAATTGTTTTTGGCGGTGGTGCCCCAAGCCGGGAATCCGATCCAAATAGGAGGTTTTCAGCCGTTGGCTGCGTTTTTGGCGATGGAACGAAATCGCAAAGCGGTGGGCTTCGTCCCGCAGCCGGCGCAGCAGTTGCACCCCCGGTTGTTCGGGGTCGGTGCGCAGGGGTTGGCCCTGGTAGGGCAAGAAAATTTCTTCCCGTTTTTTGGCCAGGCTAATCACCGTGAGCGATTCATCCAGTTCCAGTTTTTCCAGAATCGCCATCACGCTCGAAAGTTGCCCTTTGCCGCCGTCGATCACCACCACATCCGGAAAATCCGGGTCTTCGGGCTGGGGGTGCCCCGCGTACTTGCGAAAGCGGCGACCCAAGACCTCTGCCAAGCTCGCAAAATCATCGGAGCGGCCGTTGTGGACGTTGGGATTTTTGATGTTGTAGTGCCGGTAGTGT
>DMPD01000324.1 GCA_003456125.1 Cyanobacteria bacterium UBA8156
TTCTATCCGAAACGACTATACCTACCAAGAAACGGCGATCGTCGTGGGCAGTCGGCTGTACGTGCTTGGCGAAGCCCGGATCGTGGACAGTCAACTGGCGATCGCCAAGCCCAGCGACCCCAACGACCCCTTTCTGATTTCCGTTAAATCGGAAGAAGAGATGGTATCCCAACGGCAACAGAACACCACCACCGCTCTGGTGGGGGCGATCGCCGGCAGTGTGTTGGGTTTGATTTGCCTATTGGTGGGCTTGACTGGTCGTTGAGGTATCCTAGACAAAGCCTTTCGCCCATTGTTCATGGAACCCACCTCCATCGCCTACTACTTTCCGGCCAACCCGCCGTATTTTTTGTTTGGGGCTGCCCTCGCGGCGGGTCTGGTCTGCGGCCGCGCCTTTGAAGTCACCCTCCGCAGTTTGGTGTTGGAATGGCAGCGCAACCGCTCCTCCCGCACCTTGCTGACGTTGCGGGGGCGGGAAATCTGGGTGCCGTACCTGGGAATTACCCTGAGTGTGGGGGTGTTTTTGTCTGCTGGCTTAGAAATCTTCGGTTTTCCACCGACCTTGGCCTACAGCGTGGCCATGGTCTTAGCCTTGGGCAGCGCTTGGTTTGTCTGGCGGCAACTGAGCGGATTGTTGGGGGAACTGGAACGGGGTGGCTCCGCTGCCCTGGATTTGGATTCCTTCTTTGAGTTGTAGCCCGTATCATGGGCCCGTGCCGCAACCGTTGACCAAGGGATGAAAGCGGAAGAATTGCAAACGTTATTTCGGGGGGGGCGGCGCGACTTTGCCAGCACCGACCTCAACGGCGAAGATTTAAGCGGTTTGGAACTGCACAAAATCGACCTGCGGTGGGGAAAGCTGGTGCGCAGCAACCTCACCAAAGCCGTATTGTGTCGGGCCAATTTATCGGGCGCTAATCTCACGGGGGCCCTATTGGTTGGCGCCGACCTGCACCGGGCGAACCTCCGCCAAGCCCGGCTGAACAACGCCGACCTCCGGGATGCCGATTTGCGGGATGCGGATCTCCGGGGCGCAGACCTCACCCGCGCCAACTTGATTGGTGCGAAGCTAGACCGTGCCCTCCTCCAAGGCGCGATCACCACCAAAGCTCTGCTCTTCGGGGATTTGACCTAATTTTGACCGGGTGTCGTAGATTCGGCCGGAGCTTAAGGGTTTCTTTGGATTTGGTTTGTGTTATAGTAAAAAGCCAACGGCAGCTTAGCTCAGTCGGTTAGAGCGAAGGTCTCATAATCCTTAGGTCCCGAGTTCGAATCTCGGAGCTGCCATTCTTAATTCAGCAATTTATTCAACGATTTATTCAACGATTTATTCAACGATTCAGTTCAACAATCAACTATTCAAAAATTTAGTTCTAGGATCGGGTTATTTCAAGGATCAATTCAACGCGCAATTCAGTACGCATAAACGCCCCCAGCCCCTCTCCCGTTCTGGTCGAGGGGCGGAGGCAAGCCTTCCTCAACCGACGCTGTTTTCGAGTTTAAGGGCCAGGAGTTTATCGGCTTCGACGGCAAATTCCATCGGCAGAGCATTAAACACTTCCCGACAAAAACCGCTCACCATCGCCGATACCGCTGTTTCCAGATCCAGACCCCGTTGCTGGAAGTAAAACAGTTGCTCTTCCCCAATTTTGGAGGTGGAGGCTTCGTGCTCCAGTCGCCCGGTGGGGTTCTGCACGTCCATATACGGGAAGGTATTGGCTTGGGAATCGCTGCCGATCAACATCGAATCGCACTGCGAGAAATTGCGGGCATCGCTGGCATTCGGCCCAATTTTCACCAACCCACGGTAGCTGTTGCACGAGTGCCCCGCCGAAATCCCCTTCGACACAATTTTGCTGCGGGTATTTTTGCCAATGTGTACCATTTTGGTGCCCGTGTCCGCCTGCTGCCGATGGTTGGTTAACGCCACCGAATAGAACTCCCCTACCGAATTGTCGCCCACCAGCACACAACTGGGATACTTCCAGGTGATCGCCGAACCGGTTTCTACCTGCGTCCAAGAAATTTTGGAATTCCGTCCCTTGCACAAGCCCCGCTTCGTGACAAAGTTGTAAATGCCGCCTTTGCCTTCTTTGTCGCCGGCGTACCAATTTTGCACCGTAGAATACCGAATCTCGGCATCGTCGAGGGCCACCAACTCCACCACCGCTGCGTGCAATTGGTTGGTGTCAAACATCGGGGCAGTACACCCTTCCAAATAACTGACGTAGGCCCCCTCTTCCACCACAATCAAAGTGCGCTCAAATTGCCCCGATTCACCGTTGTTGATGCGGAAATAGGTGGATAAATCCATCGGACACCGCACACCTTTCGGCACGTACACAAAGGAACCATCGCTGAAGACCGCCGAGTTCAAGGCCGCATAGTAGTTGTCGGCCGGGGGCACTACCGAGCCCAAATACTTCCGCACCAGTTCGGGATATTCCTGCAACGCTTCCGAAATCGAGCAGAAAATTACCCCTGCTTTGGCAAGGTCTTTTTTGAAGGTCGTGGCGATCGATACGCTGTCAAAAATCGCATCCACCGCCACATTGGCCAGACGCTTTTGCTCCGACAACGGAATGCCCAACTTCTCAAAGGCGGCCAAAATTTCCGGGTCTATATCTTCCAGACTTTCCGCCTTGGCTTTGGGGGCCTTGGGCGCCGAATAGTACACAATGTCTTGGTAATCAATGGGAGGATAGGACACTTCCGCCCAGGTCGGCTCGGCCATCGGCAACCACTGCCGGTAGGACTTCAACCGAAATTCCAACATGAACTCCGGTTCGTTTTTTTTCTGGGAAATGGCCCGTACCACGTCCTCGCTGAGCCCCTTGGGAATGGTGTCCGCTTCGACGGGGGTCACAAACCCATATTTGTAGGGCTGGGCGACGAGGTCTTGCACCGTTGCCGACATGGCTTCGTTCTTCCTTGCGTTTTGCTGTGTTCTCAATGTACATTAACAACAAACCGGTTGTCAAAGTTTTCGCAACACCTGGGTTGTTTTAGTTGCGGGGCCGGGAGCAAAGGAGAGCAGCCATGGAAAGCACCACCGGTATCGTCGCCAGTAGCACTACCAAAGAGGAAATTTTGCGGTATTTGGTGCGGCGGGCGGGGGCGACGGCCCAGGAGATCGCCGGCGATTTTGAGATCAGCGCCCAGGCGGTGCGGCGGCACCTCAAGGATTTGGAAGAGGAAGGGTTGGTGCAGTTCCAAATGGTGCGGGGGGGGATGGGTCGCCCTCAGCACACCTACGAGCTGACGGCGCGGGGGCGATCGCGGTTGCCGGCGGGGTATGACCGGTTGGCGGTGGGGCTGCTGGGCAGTTTGCTGGGGACGTTGCCGCCGGAGCAGGCGGAGCAGGTGCTGCACAAGCATTGGCAAGATAAGGGGGAGGCCTACGCCCGGTTGTTGGGGGCGGCGCCCCTGGGCGATCGCCTGGCGCGGTTGGCGGGGTTGCGGCGGGAAGAGGGATACGTGGTGGCGTGGCAGATGGGGGCTGATGGAGCGGGGTTGTACACGGAGTTCAACTGCGCGATCGCGCGGGTGGCGGAGTCGTTTCCGGGGGTGTGCGGCCACGAGTTGACCATGTTTGGGGCGGCCTTGCCGGACTGTGAGGTGACCCGCACCCATTGGACGATGGGAGGCGATCCCCGCTGCGGTTACCGGATGGTGCCCCGGTGAGTCCCACGGCGCTGTACGTCCATATCCCGTTCTGCCGCCGCCGGTGTTTCTATTGCGATTTTGCGATCGCCGGGGACAGTGAACCCGTCAAGGCGCGCTATGTGGCAGCCCTGAAGCAAGAGTTGGCGGTGTGGGCGCAGCGGCGAGCTGCACCCTTGCAAACGGTGTTTTTTGGGGGGGGAACTCCATCTTTGCTGTCGCCGGCACAGTTAGGAGAAATTTTGGCGGCGATCGCCCAGGTTTTTGGGATCGCGGCGGGGGCGGAAATTTCCTTGGAGGCGAATCCGGGCACGTTGACGGTGGCCACGGCGCGGGCTTGGCGGGCCCTGGGGTTCAACCGGGTGAGTTTGGGGGTGCAGGCCTTTCAGGACGAGTTGTTGCAGGTGTGTGGGCGGGGGCACACGGTGGCGGCGGTGTATGAGGCGGTGACGGCGGTGCAGCAGGCGGGTTTTGAGAATTTCAATCTGGATTTGTTGATGGGGTTGCCGGGACAGACATTGGCCCAGTGGGAGGAATCGTTGCAACGGGCGATCGCCTTGGATCCCACCCACATTTCGATGTACGACCTCATTTTGGAGCCGGGGACGCTGTTTGCCCGTCGGTTTCAGCCAGCGGCGGAAGGGCTGACGTTGGCGATGTACGATTTGGGTCGGGAAAGGTTGCTAGGAGCGGCGTTTGAGCACTATGAGATTTCCAATTTGGCGCGGCCGGGCTACCGCTGTGCCCATAATCTGACCTACTGGCAAGGGCAGGAATTTTATGGAATGGGCAACGGCGCAGCCAGTTTGGTGGACGGTTGCCGGTGGGAGCGGCCCCGGGCCCTCAAGGATTATTTGGCGTGGGTAGAGGGTTTGCAGGAGCCACCCGGCGGCGATCGCCTGTCTGCGGGCGAACAATTGTTTGAGGTGTTGATGCAAGGATTGCGGCTGGAGGCAGGGGTGCCCGCATCAGCCCTGGAGGCTTTCCCGGAAAATTTGGTGGCGCGGGCCGCGGTGGTGTTTGCGGGGTTTGTGCAGCAGGGCTTGGCGACAGGGAGCGATCGCTGGCGGCTGCGGGTGCCGGCGGGGTGGTTGGTATCCGACACCCTGGTGGCCCAGCTTTATGAGGTGTTGGTGGAAAAACCACGAAAGCCTTAGCTGCCGGTTGTGGCTTTCTGGCCCCGGTGGCGATTTTTCCAGTCCTGTCCCAAGCGAATCGTGACATCCGATTCGAGATCGCCGGTGGCTTCCACCGTCACTTCCCCCAATCCCAGGCGATCGCGAATTTTCGCCGCTAGCAATCGGTTGCCGTTTTGGGCCACAATCTGGGTTTGGGGCAAGGGTGTGGGCAGGGGGTTGACCGTGCGCAGGTTGGGGTAGCCCGCCTCTTGAAGAATTTGGCGCACCGCCAGTAACCCATCCGCCGAACCCACCGTATCCTGCACCGCAACCTGGAGTTCGGTGGGAGAGGGGGCGATCGGAGCCGCCACCGGCAAATCAAAATGGGCCGCCATGAGCCCACGGATGGATTCGGGTTCCAGCAGCCAATAGCTGAGGGGAAACTCCCCCGCCTCGCTGAACCGTCCCGGCAACAACAACATATCCACCCGGCTGCGATCGAGGTCGGCAGCAAAGCCCCCCAACGCCAACATCTCGTTCACCGAGAGGTTCGTATCAAGGTTGTTGCGCAATACCCGCAGGATTTCGGGCATACGGGCCAACGTCCCCACATTCAACTTTTGTTCTTTCAGGGTACGAATCAAAGACTGTTGGCGCTGAACGCGACCCACATCGCCATATTCGGCATCCCGATAGCGCATGTATTGAATGGCTTTAGCCCCATCCAACTTTTGCCGACCCGCTGGCAGATCGATGTAGAGCCGTTGGCTATCATCTCGATACCGGAGGGGTTTGGGTACCACCACTTCCACCCCGCCCAGCGCATCGATCAGCTCCCCAAAACCGTTGATATTGAGCCGAACGTAGCGATCCACCGGCACATTGCCCAAGGTTTGGCTCACGGTGAGGGCCGCCAACGCAGCACCGCCGAAATAGTTAGCCGAATTGATTTTGCCAACACCGTAGCCAGGAATGTCGACCCGGCTATCGCGGGGAATCGAAAGCGCCGTCACTTTCTCCGCCCGCGGATCGAACCGCAACAGCAACATGGCATCGCTTAACCCTTCCAGGTTGCCCTCCACATGGGCAAAGGCTTGCCAGGGGGGGGGGGGGTAGCCCCCGGCAAATCCACCGACAGCACCACCGTTCCCAACACCAACACATGCACCGGTCGGGTCAGGTTCGGCAAACCCAGCGTGGCTGCGGCAATGCTTTCCGCATTTTGCCCAAAAATTTGGGTTTCGGCCGCGGTGGGGGCCCGTCGCTGCAACGGCTTACCCGTAAAAACCACCGCCAGAGCCGCCCCCAAACCGCCCGATAGGCCCGCGATCGCCAGAAAAAGCAAAGCCCCCCACACATAGGGCGGCAGCCGTCGGTGGGCACGCCGCCACCAGGCCCGTTTTTGTTGCCACCAGGCGCTGCCCCCCGTGCGTTCGGTCATCACACTCCCTACACTCCCCTTGGCTTGCGGCGGCTTCTGACGGCAAAGGTACCCGACAAAAACCGACCTATTCGTGCGTATCGTACACTTGCCGTCCCCTTTCCCGAAGAGGGGGCCAGAGGAACGGTTATTGCCTAAAATATGAATATATCTTAAGACGGCACGGGTATGGCGGCCATTCGCTTGCTGATTGTCGAAGACGACCCCATGATGCAGTTGGGGCTGGAGCAAGCCCTGGGCGATCGCCCGGCGTTGGCTTTGGTGGGGGTCGCCGCCGATGGATTTGTGGGAGTACAGCAGGCGTTGCAGCTCGCACCGGCCGCGGTGATCATGGACATTGGCTTACCCCGACTCGACGGCATTGCCGCTACCCAGCGCATTAAAGAATCCCTCCCCAACACCCGCGTGGTGATGTTGACCTCCCACACCTCCGAGACCGAGATTTTGGCGGCGTTGGCCGCCGGCGCCGATGCCTACTGCGTGAAGGGCACCAACATCGATCGCCTGGTCTGGGCGATCGAAGCGGTGATGGAAGGGGCGATGTACATCGATCCGCAAGTGGCCCACTACGCCCTCGAGCGGTTTCGCGAAGGGCCCAAACCCAACGGCAAAGCGGCCCACCTCTCCCAACGGGAAATGGAAGTGTTGCAGTTGTTGGTGGAAGGCAAAAGCAACCCCGAAATTGCCGCCAGTTTGTACCTCAGCCCCAACACCGTCAAAACCCATGTGCGCGGCATCATGAACAAACTGGCCGTGGACGATCGCGTTAAAGCGGCGGTGGTGGCCCTCCGCGAAGGTCTGGTGCGCTGATCAAGCCGTGGTTTCTGTGAATGCGATGCCCAGAATGGGCCCAAAAGAGCCATGCCGGCTTCCGCTCTCCCGGGGGGGTGAGGGGGAAATCCCAACGAGTGGCTGAAGTCGTCTCCCTCACGGTCGATCGCCCAGAGCGGCTGGATCGGTTTTTGGCCGCCCAACTCCCGGCGCTGTCGCGATCGCACCTGCAAAAACGGATCGCCCAAGGTTACGTCACCCGCAACGATTGCCCCTGTCTGGACAAAAACGCCGTCCTGAAACCGGGCGATCGCATTGTCCTGACGGTGCCGGCCCCCATCGAACCAACGGCCATCCCCCAAGCCCTGGGCCTAGACATTTTGTACGAAGACGAAGACATGCTGGTGCTGAACAAGCCGGTGGGGTTGGTGGTGCATCCGGCCCCCGGCCATGCCGACGGCACCTTGGTGAATGCCCTGTTGGCCCATGGTGCGGTTTGGTCGGGGAGCAACGGGGTTTTGCGCCCCGGCATTGTGCATCGCCTGGATAAGGACACCAGCGGCGTGATGGTGGTAGCCAAACACGATCGCGCCCATCAACACCTGCAACACCAAATCCAAACCAAAGCCGCCCGCCGGGAGTATTTGGGCCTTGTGGTGGGGTGCCCCAAAGCCGATGTCGGTACGATCGAAGCCCCCATTGCCCGCCACCCCCGCGATCGCCAACGGATGGCGGTGATTGCCGGCGGTCGCTACGCCCTCACCCGTTGGCAAGTGCTGGAACGACTGCAAGGTGCGGCCCTGCTGCACTTTGACTTGGCCACTGGCCGTACCCACCAAATTCGGGTACATTGCGCCCACATCCATCACCCCTTGCTGGGCGATCGCCGCTACGGCCAGCCGATACCCTCCCTCCCCGGTCAAGCCCTCCATGCCTGGCGCTTAACCTTGGCCCATCCCACCGCCGCCCAAATCCTGAGCTTTTGCGCCGAACCGCCCCCCCACTTTTGGCAAGTTTTTCACCGTCACCGCCGCGATCGCCAAGCCCCGCCCCCGACCTTGCCCCCTGGGGTACAATGAAGACGTTACAAAAATACACACACCCCCCATGGCCGTTACCTATCCCCGGAAATTTCGGAACCAGATGAGCGCCCAAGACATCTTGGATCGGCTCGTACTGGAGCGCGAGGCCCACATGGTGACCCTCAACCGCTACCGTTTCAGCGAGCAGCGCAGTTGCAAAGACTTGACCGAGACCATTGAGTTTTTGAATGGAGAACCGGCGGACTTGGTGCGCGATTTGTCTCACCACATCGCCGATGAAGCCCGCCACGCGGCCTGGCTGACGGATTTGCTGTGGGATTTGGGCGAAAACCTGAACACACCGCCGGGGGTTGCCTACCTCGATGAGTTGACCCGATTGCTGCCCAGCGCCACCGAGGTTTCAACTATCGACAAAGCCGTGGATACCTTGGCTGCCATCAACATTGCCGAGAAGCGGGGTTGTGAGTATTTTGCGGCCCACATCCGGGCTTTGGACAAGGCACCCCAAACCGCAGAGAACCGGGCCATTCGGGACACGATCGCCAAAATTTTGCCGGAAGAAGCGGGACACGTGCGCTGGGGCAACCGCAAGCTCGCGGAACTGGCCCAGCAAAGTCCCGAAATGCGCACCAAAGTCGAACGGGCCAAGCAGAAATACGCGGCGATCGAACAAGCGGCTTTTGAATCGGGCATGGATGTTTTGGCCGGAGCCGAACTGCGGCGGATGGAAAATGTCCTGAAGGTGGCGGCCACCCTGCCGGTGTGGGAGCGTCCCCAATACCTCCTGGAAAAACTGCCCGAAACCCTGTTGGCCCCCGACCTGCACCGCACCCGCCTGGAAGTGTTGCAAAAAGCCTGGCAACGGGATCCCGCTGCTTTCTTTTCGAAGTTTATGCCCATGTTTTTGAGCGGCAACCTGCAAAACGCTGCCTAGGGTTTGCCCTCTCCCCAGCTCCTCTCCCAGCACGGGAGAGGAGATCTACAGCGTTAACCATAGGATGCCCTTGCCTCCGTAGGTTGGTTGCCTTTGTTCAACGGCTTTATAGTCGTTTCGGATAGAAATGAGACACTTTACGGGCTCTCTTGGCTCCCCTCTCCCGCCCTGGGTGAGGGGCTGGGGGTGAGGGCAAACCTCTCAAAGTTAATTAAAATGACTATAATTTTGGC
>DMPD01000097.1 GCA_003456125.1 Cyanobacteria bacterium UBA8156
AAAATGACTCTATGTTGAGATTTTGAAGTGTGTATCAAGGGTAGGAAACAAAAGCTGAAGATGCTACCAATGAGGGTGTTTATTGTGCTGCCGTTCCGAGCAATGATTGCTCGTTTGCGTGTCACTTTCACATATCCAGGAAACCCTCAACAACGACATTTCAAGTTCCGACGCGAGGCGGTTCATCAGCGATGGACACCGCGGATTTGAGATCGTCGATACCATCGTGCTGCCCGAAATCAACCAGTTTCTCCTTCGACCGCAAAGAGCTACGGCTGGAGCGTTTGGGGCCAAAGTGCTGCGCGCGGTTGGTTCCATAGACCTCGTGTTTGCCAACCGGATGTTTCGGAGCAAATGCGTGTTCTCTCGAGTTCATCCAACGATGCTTGTCAGCATGGGGATGGATACTTCCTGGAAGGGTTGGTGATGAGGTTTCGGAGGAGAGCTCCTTTCGGCAAAAGGACTCACACAAGATCAAGCAGAGGAACTCCTGCGCTCTGTCGGGTCAGACCGCCTGAAGAGGTACCTCGATCGCTTTCTTTCCCTCCTTGGTCTAGCCGCCTTCAACACGGTCTGGCGCAGGTGCCAGCGGGGGGGACATGCAATGTTTTAGCTTTGTCAAAATTAGGGATAATTCCACTCTCCCACCCAAACCCCTACCAGGTGAGCCTCCAGATAGGAGAGAAGAGATGGGCAAGCGTTGCCAACTCAGGGCCGTCACCAGGCCAGCGAAAAAAAGCCCCTCTTCCGAATGGATAGAGGGGCTTGGGCAGAAAACCGAAGCTACACGTCGTAGGTCGCTTTGCCCGTGAACTTGACTTGAATGGGGTTGGGGTTGTCGCCAATTTTGCGGCTGACACTGTTGACCGCTACCCGACCCTTGTTGACCTTTTCCGGAAAAACGCCATCGGCGGGATGGATGGGAATTTGCTCACCGTTAGGGAACTCGCGCCACACCCGGTAGTTGGTGATCTTCATGCCCCGCAATTGTCGACCCAAAGCCAACGCCTGTTCTTTCTTGGCAAAGTACACCAAGTTATCCCCTTCGTGCATCGTAGCCGAACCGCCCGTAGGCATTTCAAACACTTGCTGTTTGGGGCTCGTCCAAGTCAGCGCGTATTTCTCTTCGGTGAAGGCTGCCGTCAGCAAGCCCCCGGTGCTGCCGCCCCACAAAGGGGTTTGACCCTTTGCCTGGGCGGTATTGGTTTCGGCGGTCGTTACCGCTTGATTCTCTTCCGACATGGAGGGAAATCTCCTCGTAAAGGAACAAAAATGAACGAATGAAAAAGACGAATATCATCCGAAAGATACCACCGGCGGCCCACCCCTCTTCAAGGAAACGTAACGTTCCTTCACGTACCAGTAACATTCTGTTACATGAAAACTCAGAGACGGGCCAAAAAGCCGTAGACGATCGCCTTAGCCGTAGCAAGGTTGACCGCCAGGGGTACATCGTAGAGTTCACAGACCCGCAACAAAGCCAAAATATCGGGTTCATGGGGCTGGGCGTACAGCGGATCGATAAAGAAAAACGCCGCCAACACCTCGCCCATCACCACCCGCGCGGCAATCTGCGTATCGCCCCCCAAAGGACCCGAAGCCATGCGTTCCACCGCCAAACCCGTAGCTTCGGCAATGCGGCCCCCGGTGGTGCCGGTGGCAATGAGGGGATAGCGCGCCAAGACCGCCTGGTGCTCCTGGATAAAGGTCACCAGCACATCCTTCTTGCGGTCGTGGGCAATCAAAGCAATGGTATTTGGCATACCTCAGCGCCGCGCCGGCTCTAGGGGAGTAATTTCGATGTGGTTAAACAGGGTCGAAACAAACGCAAACAACAAAAACGGCAGCGAAACCACCACAATTAGACCCACCGAGGCCAAGGCATAGATGGGCCGGCTCATCAACGACAGGGCCGCCGCCAAGCTAGCAAACACAACCACCAACCAGGCCACCACCTGTCCGTAGATGTCCCCCAAGGTCAAAGTGCAGCGAAACCGATACTGGGTGAGCTTTTCCATGAGAAGTATCCTCTTTATTGAAAAGTTTTGTTATGACATGATTTTCACTTTGGCACCAAATGGACTGGAGAGCCCCCGATTCCACAAAAACTTAACTTCTGGACAGATGCGCCACAATCTGCTACAGTACGTCAGCATTGGGCGGTTAGCTCAGTTGGTAGAGCGCCTGCCTTACAAGCAGGATGTCGCGGGTTCGAGTCCCTCACTGCCCATAGCCCAAGCCCTGATGGACATTTCTAAGAACCTTTCTAAGAACCTTTCTAAGAACCTATTGCTAAGAACCTATTGCTGAGAACCTATTGCTGAGAACCAGAGACGGGGGCCACGCTCCTACGTCCCATTTTGAGAGGTGACCTGCATCTTAAATACCCAGTAAATACCCACGGGTAGGGCAGGTTGGGCTAGAGGGAGCGGGGCGGGGCACTGCTCACGATGCGTTTGGTGGTGGTCAGGGCGTACAAATCGATGGGGCCGGGGTGACGGGCGGCCGCACCGCGACTCTTGAGACCCGTCATTCCGAGGGCGATCGTTTTGCTGCCATCGGTGGCCGACACACCATAGCGCTCGAATCGGTTGCTGGTATTGACAAATAAGGAACTGCTGCGCACCTTGGCCGCAAACAGGGTGGATTCGGCCAAGGAATCGGTCAAAATGCCGTCCGCGTGCCCACTGCTAAAGCGATCGATCCAGGTGATGGCTTCGGCGGCGGTCTCCACGGTCTTGAACCGCAACGTGCGATCGAGGGGGGGATGCAACCATGCCCCTTCCACCAAGGGGGCTACCGTGATTTCCGGGAATTGGCGCGCAAAGGCCACCGTCTCCACACAGCCTTGCAGTTTGAAGGTACCCCCCAGTTCTTGCCAGAGCTTGACCGCCCAGCGATCGCGCCATTGGCGATGGAGGATGACCCCTTCTACCGCGTTGACCGGATCGGGATCGGTGGCCCAACTTTCCCGCAGGACTTGCACCGCCAGCTTGAGATCGGCTGTGGGCGATAGGTAATAGAAGCAGTTGCCGATCGCCGCCGGTACTACGGAGATGGTGGCTTGGCGGGTCAGTTGCTGCACAAAGGTCGGTCGGCCGTAGAGGATAGCCAGTCGCAGGAGCCGTTCCCGTCCCAACAGATCGGCGATCGCCGTGCCTGGGGGCAACCCCATCACGCCTTCTTCCGGCAAACGGTGCCCGGCCAAAACATCCCGGACAATTTCCAGGAACACGCTTTGGGTTTGGCTGCATTCGTGCCCCCCTTTCAGTACCAAAACATTGCCGGTTTTGAGGGCCATGGCGGTGACCAGCCAGGCCAGCTGGGGAATGGCTTCGTAGACAAACGCAATGGTGCCTAGCGGTACCCGTTGCCAATGACCGTAAAGGGTTGGGGCCGCCAAGGGATCCGGACAGGCTGCCAGCCGGCGCAATCCTTCGACCGTGGCCTGTAGCCGCTCTGGCGTGAGTTTGTTCCACTCCAGCAGGATCTCCGGTACCGCCATATCCCGCGACGTTTCCAAATCCAGGGTGTTGGCTTCGAGGAGGGTATCCCGTTGCGCAGCCAGGGACTCGGCCAGAGCTTGAATCGCCCGATTGCGCACTTCGGCTTCTCGCCACCGTTGCCCCGCTGCTTGCACCTGGTTTAGCCGTTCCGTTAGGTCTTCAGGATGCTGCATGATTGTTTCCCATTTCAAGCCGCCAACAACCAAGGCAGGGCCACCAACAACACCAAAAACAGCAGGGTAATCGTGAGTACCGGCAAGATGCGGTAGTACCACACAAACCGATCGTACTGGGAACGCTGGGCGGACTGCCATTTCCCCCGCAGCCAATACCAAACCCGGCCGCAGGGATCGAGACCCCCCAATTGCAACAAGCTGCGACCGTCTTCCTGCAGGGCAAAAATGGCCGAGCAGCGATCGCAGCCAAAGGCTTCGGTGAGGGTAATGGGTCGGAGACACCCCCGCCGCCGACAGGGGCAGGGATATTCCTGCTCGATGTCGATCTTTTCGCAACCGCTGGGGGGAAGCTGAGTCATGGCGGGGACATACCCTGTATCCCTACTACTCTAGGGGAGCCGCGGCTTGGGTACTCGTGGGCACCGACAACTGCAGCCAATCTGCCGATCGTACCGAATCCAAGGAGAGGGCAAACAACGGGTTGGAGGCAATGCCCGCCACGCCGGTCACCACCAAGGTCAACACCAAAGCCACCTGCAATGGGCGCATCCCAAACCCACTCCAGGCAAAATTGCCCGTGGTGGGGTAGTTTTGCACCGATGCCGACATTTCCTGGGGTTCTTTGACCACCATCATTTTCACCACCCGGATGTAGTAATAGATGGAAATCACGCTGGTCACCAACGCCAAAATGACCAAGCCGTAGGCTCCGGCTTGCCAACCGGCCCAGAAGATGTACAGCTTGCCGAAAAACCCCGCCAGCGGGGGAATCCCCCCCAACGACAGCAAACACACGCTCAAACACAGGGTCAACAACGGGTCTTTTTGGTAGAGACCGCTGTACTCGTTGATGTCGTCGGTGCCGGTGCGCAACGCAAAGGCGATCGCACAGGCGAAAGCCCCCAAATTGGCAAACAAATACACAAACAAGTAAAACAGCATGCTGGCGTAACCAGCTTCGGTGTTCACCACCAAGGCCAGCATCACAAACCCCGCTTGCCCAATGGAAGAATAGGCCAACATCCGCTTCAGGCTGGTCTGGGCCAAAGCCACCACGTTCCCCAACACCATGCTCAATACGGTCAGCACCACAAACACGTAGCGCCATTCGTCGGCCACCGCTGCGAAGGTCAACGTCATAAACCGCAGGGCCAGGGCAAACCCCGCCACCTTCGAGCCAATGGACAGAAACGCCACCACCGGCGTGGGCGACCCTTCATACACATCGGGGGTCCACTGGTGGAACGGCACCGCCGACAACTTGAAGGCAATGCCGCCAATGGAAAACACCATCGCCAACACCATCGCCAGGTTGCCCTGGCCCATCTGCGCCGCGATCGCCGTCAAATTGGTTTCACCCCCCGACAACCCGTACAGCAAAGACATCCCATACAAGAAGATGGCCGAACTGGAAGCACCAATGAGCAGGTATTTCAGGGCGGCTTCGTTGGAGCGAGGATCGCGCTTGGCGTAGCCCGCCAACAGATACGAAGAAATGCTCAGGGTTTCCAAAGAAACAAACACCATCACCAACTCTTCGGCACCGGAGAGGAACATGCCCCCCAGGGTAGCCGCCAGCAATAGGGCCAGGTATTCCGCCAAAGACACCCGCGCCTGCTCGAGGTAGCGCACCGCCAAAGGCACCGACAACGCCGCCGACAGGGCCACAATGGCCCGAAACAAGATGCTGATGCGATCGGCATGGAAACTATCGGCGAAGGCGAGGGTATTGGCCAAGCCATTCCACTGCCAGGCCAGCAGTCCCGTGGCCACCAGCAAACCCGTCACCGCCACCCCCGGCACCAGACCTTGGCGACGGGGTGCCACCAAGTCCACCACCAACACCAGGATCAACGTCACCAGCACCGCTGTTTCCGGGAAAATCGCCGCCGGGTTCAACAAAGCCGTAAAGCTCGCCACATCGAAAGCCGGCGCAGCGGGTTGTACAGAAAACTCCATGGCGTAGCATTTGTAATGTCTAGGGAGTATTTTGGCACTTCCGGGAGCGTTTTGTGCGTACATTCTGTGCGATCGCTTCTTCACACAGCCGTGGCCTGCATGTCAAGAATCGGGTGCTACAATCGCGAAACGCAGTTAAAAGAAAACCGTATGAGCGGGCAGCCAATCTCTCCATTGGTTCTGGTGATTTTGGACGGGTGGGGGTATCGCGAAGACGCTACAGGGAACGCCATTGCGGGGGCCGCGCCGCCGGTCATGCAAAGTTTGTGGGATGCCTACCCCAAGACCCTGCTGCAGGCTGCCGGGAAGGCGGTGGGTTTGCCCAAGGGCCAGATGGGCAATTCGGAGGTGGGGCACCTGACGATTGGGGCGGGGCGGGTGGTTCCCCAGGAGTTGGTACGCATTTCCGATGCGTTTGAAGACGGTTCGATTTTGTCGGAGCCGACGTTGGTGGCGCTGTGCGAAAAAATCCGGGTTGCCGGTACGAAGTTGCACTTGATTGGGCTGTGTTCCAACGGTGGGGTGCATGCCCACATCGATCACCTGTTGGGATTGTTGGATTTGGCCAAGGTGCAGGGGTTGCAGGAGGTGTGCGTTCATGCGATCGCCGATGGCCGGGATACGTTGCCCCACGCTGGCGCCAGTTTCATGGCCCAGATCGAGAACCACATGCAGCGGGTGGGGGTGGGTCGCATTACTACCCTATCGGGGCGCTACTACGCCATGGATCGCGACAAACGCTGGGATCGGGTGGAAAAGGCTTACCGAGTCCTGACCGAAGATGGCCCGGGCACCGGTTTGACGGCGGCGGTCACCCTCCAGCAAAGTTATAGCCAAGGCATTACGGATGAGTTTATCGAGCCGGTGCGGTTGCAGTCTGGGGCAATTCAGGCCGGAGATGGGGTGATTTTCTTCAATTTCCGCCCCGATCGCTCCCGTCAGCTGACCCAAGCCCTGATCTCGCCCAAGTTTTCGGGGTTTGCCCGTCCCCAGGTCACGCCCCTGCACCTGGCCACGTTCACCCAATACGATGCCAGTCTGGCGGATTTGGTGCAGGTGGTGTTCTTGCCGCAGGATCTCAACAACCTGTTGGGTCAGGTCGTTGCCGCCCAGGGTTTGCAGCAGTTCCGGATTTCGGAAACCGAGAAATACGCCCACGTTACCTACTTTTTTGACGGTGGCAATGAGGAGGGTTGGTCAGGAACCGATCGCCATTTGGTGAACAGTCCGCCGGTAGCCACCTACGACCTCAAACCGGAAATGTCGGCCCAGGCGGTGACCGAGGCGGCGATCGCGGCGATCGAAAAGGGCATTTATTCCCTCGTGGTGTTGAACTACGCCAACCCCGACATGGTGGGACACACCGGCAATTACGCCGCCGCCGAACAAGCCGTCTTGGCCGTGGACCGCTGTTTGGGTCAGCTCGTCGAGTGCACGACACGGATGGGGGGCACCCTCTTGATTACCGCCGATCACGGCAATGCCGAATACATGTGGGATGAGCAGGGCAATCCGTGGACGGCCCACACCACCAATTTGGTGCCTTTTCTCGTGGTGGAAGGCGAGAAACGGAAAATTCCCCAGCACGGTGGGGCAGTGCGGTTGCGGGAGGGGGGCGGCCTGGCGGACATCGCCCCTACGATCTTGGAAATTCTGCAAATTCCCCAGCCGCCGGAAATGACCGGGCGATCGCTGTTGTTGCCAGCGGATTACGAAGTGGCGGCGCGGGGGGAAGCGGTAACCCTGTTGGAGCGGTTCTGAATTGGGTTTGCCGCCGGTCAGTCTGCGCAGTACCAAGAAACGCCGCGCTCGAGAAATTCTGGCTCGGTTGTGGCAGCTTTACCCAGATGCTACCTGCTCCTTGGATTACCAAACCCCCGTGCAATTGTTGGTGGCGACGATCCTGTCGGCCCAATGTACCGATGAGCGGGTGAATCGTGTGACACCGGCTCTGTTTGCCCGCTTTCCCGATGCAGCGGCGTTGGCGGCGGCGGATATTTCGGAGTTGGAGTTCCTGATTCGTTCCACGGGGTTTTATCACAACAAAGCCAAAAATATTCAGGGGGCCTGTCAACGGTTGGTGGTGCACCATGGGGGACAAGTGCCGCAAACCATGGCGGAACTGTTGGGGTTGCCGGGGGTGGCCCGCAAAACCGCCAATGTGGTGTTGGCCCATGCCTTTGGCATCCACGCGGGCGTGACGGTGGATACCCACGTGAAGCGCCTCAGCAACCGGCTGGGGTTGGTGAAGTCGGAGGACCCGGTACAGATTGAACGGGTTTTGATGGGTCTGCTGCCCCAACCGGAATGGGAAAATTGGTCAATTCGACTGATTTACCATGGACGAGCGGTGTGTGGGGCCCGCAAACCCAATTGTGGAGTCTGTGCCCTCGCCGACCTCTGCCCAGCGGCGGTCTCGGTTTGAGGTTCCCCAGGATGGGCGCTGGCGGGATCCCCCAATCGCGGTATCCTGGAGAAGGTCTTTCCCAAACCAAACCATGCGGCTGCTGATCGGCAACGACGACGGGATTTATGCGCCGGGGGTCTTGGCGTTGGTGGAAGCGCTCGCCGTAGAACATGAAGTGATGGTGGTCTGTCCCGATCGCGAGCGATCGGCGATGGGTCATGCCCTCACGTTGCAGGAACCCTTGCGGGTGGATGTGGTGACCGATCGCTTTCCGCCCTCGGTGATGGCTTGGGCTTGTTCCGGCACCCCTTCCGACTCCATTAAATTGGCCCTGGAAGCGTTGCTGCCGGAGCCGCCCGATTTGGTGTTGTCGGGGATCAACCGGGGGGCCAACCTGGGTACCGATGTTTTGTATTCGGGTACCGTGTCGGCAGCGATGGAGGGGGCTTTGGATGGCTTCCCCAGCATTGCCCTGAGTTTGACCAGTTTTCAATACTTGGATTTTACGGCGGCCGCTCAGTTTGCGCGGCAGTTGGTGGCCGCGATCGCCCTGCAACCGTTGCCGGGCCCCTGGTTGCTCAACGTCAACGTGCCGGCCATTCCGGCGGCAGACATCTGCGGGGTGGCGGTGGGGCGGTTGGGGGTGCGGCGCTACCGGGATGTGTTTGACAAACGGATCGATCCCAGGGGCAAAACCTACTACTGGTTATCGGGCGAAGTGGTTGAAGAAGAAGCTGGTCCCGATACCGATATTCAAGCGATCCGCAGCAATTACATTTCGTTGGTGCCGTTGTATTTTGATTTGACGATGGGAACGGCATTGCCCCATTTGGAGGCCTGGAGCCGTGCCAGTTTCGGTGAGACGTTGTATTTGCCCTGAGTCATGAAAAAATCCCTCACGGTTTTTCCCAACACCTTGGCTTTTTGGTTGCCGTTGGCTCTGTGGTCAGCGACAGGGGTGCTGGTGGGTCGCCATCTCTACGACCTGGTGTTGACCGGCGATCGCTGGGGGGCCATCGGTTGCTTGGTGGTGGCGATGGGCGGTGTCGGCGCGGTGCCCCAAGCCTTGGCTGGGTTGCCGGCGGCCCTGGTCGCCCTGCTGCGCCTCTGGCCAATGAATTGGCAGGGGTTGCTCGGTGGGGCGATCGCCGGCAGTGTGATGGTTTTTCTGACTTTACCGGAGAGCGATCGGGTGCGGGAACCGGAGCAGAAGCTCACGCCCGCCGAACTGGTGGCGGTGGGGTGGACCTTGGCCTTGGCGTGGCAGTGGAGTGGATCTGTGCTGATGTACCTCCCCCAGGCGATCGCTCCGTGGGCCCTGGGTGGCTTCGCTGGGGGGGTGGTGGGCATTGGCCCCCAATTGCGATCGGCGGGTCTTTCTCGGAAAGAAGTTTGGCAACTGTTGGCGGCCGCCACAGCGTTGCCGATGGGATTGGGGGCTTTATGGGGGGCGCTGGCGTTTCGGCCGCCCACCAACTGGCTGTAGGTCAACCCTTTGCTCGGTGCCGTACTTAGCACACATTTCTTCAGACCCGACTAAATCGGCTGCGAGGCCCGACCCACACACTGGGCCAACGTCGCCACTTTGGGCATCAACTGGGCAAACTGATCGAAATTCAGGGACTGGGGGCCGTCCGACAACGCCTTTTGGGGATTGGGATGCACCTCAATCATCAAACCATCGACACCAGCAGCGATCGCCGCGAGGGCCATGGCCGGCACAAATTCCGACCAACCCGTGCCGTGGCTGGGGTCGACCACAATCGGCAAGTGAGAAAGTTTGCGCACCACCGGCACCGCCGCCAAATCCAAGGTGTTGCGGGTGTACTGGCGATCGTAGGTGCGGATCCCCCGCTCGCACAG
>DMPD01000125.1 GCA_003456125.1 Cyanobacteria bacterium UBA8156
TGTGCAGGTTGAGGTGGCACACATCGGCCCCGAAATCGGCGACCCGGCACAATCCCACCAACGCATTGGTGTTGGCGCCGTCCACATACACCCGCCCCCCCCGTTCCTTCACGATCGCACACACCTCGGCGATCGCTGCTTCAAACACGCCGTGGGTGGAAGGATAGGTGATCATCAGCGCCGCCAGGGTATCCCGGTACTGCTCGGCTTTGGCGGTGAGATCGGCCACATCGATGTTGCCTTGGCGATCGCAGGCCACCGGCACCACTTTCATGCCGGCCATGACGGCACTGGCGGGATTGGTGCCGTGGGCCGATTGCGGAATCAAACACACGTTGCGATGGCTTTCGCCCCGATGGCGGTGGTAGCCCCGAATCGCCAACAAGCCCGCGTACTCCCCTTGGGCACCGGCATTGGGTTGCAACGAGATCGCCGCAAAGCCCGTAATTTCCGCCAGCCAATTTTCCAGTTCCTGAATCAACCGTTGGTAGCCCTGGGTCTGGGCGGCCGGCGCAAAGGGATGGAGGTGCATGAACTCTGGCCAGGACACCGGCAACAATTCCGCCGTGGCGTTCAGTTTCATGGTGCAAGACCCCAGGGGCATCATCCCTTCCCCCAAGGTGAAGTCTTTGCGCTCCAGACGGCGCAGGTAGCGCAAAAAGTCGGCCTCGGCGCGGTGTTGTCGAAACACCGGTTGTGGGAGATAGGTCAAGGGGCGATCGCCCGGAAATTCCGGCACCGCCGGCCACGCCGGGGGCCCTTCCCCGGTCAATACCTCGTAAATATCGGCCAAATCTTGGGCCGTGGTGGTTTCATCCAGGGCGATGCCCAGGGTGTGCCCATCGATTTCCCGCAAATTTAGACGCTGTTGGTGCGATCGCTCCCGGATTGCGTCTAGGGACACCCCGGCCGGCAACTCCACCGTAAAAGTATCGAAATAAGGGGGGGCACTCACTGTCCAGCCTTGGTGTTGGAGGGCGATCGCCAATTGGTAGGTGTGTTGGCGCATCTTCTGGGCGATCGTCCGCAGGCCTTCGGGGCCGTGGTAAATGGCATAGGCGGCCGCCATCACCGCCAACAAAACTTGGGCCGTGCAAATGTTGCTGGTGGCTTTTTCGCGGCGGATGTGTTGTTCGCGGGTTTGCAGGGCCAACCGCAACGCCGGCTGTCCCGTCCGGTCTTTGGAGACCCCCACAATCCGGCCTGGCAACTGCCGGCGGAATTCCTCCCGGGCCGCCAAAAAGGCGGCGTGGGGGCCGCCGTACCCCATCGGCACCCCCAAGCGCTGGGCACTGCCCACCGCAATGTCGGCCCCCCAGTCCCCCGGTGGTTCCCACAACGTCAGGGCCAGCAAATCCGTGACCGCAATCACCAAGACCCCCGCCGCCTTCGCCCGCTGGATCACCGGTTGCCAATCGGGTAGCGCCCCGTAGGTGTTGGGGTAGGGCAGGGCGATCGCTACGGGTTTGTCGCCGGTAAAATCCCAGCTTTGGCCATCGCCAACGCAAGGTACCAAATCCAACGGTTCCAGTCGGGTGCGCACCACCGCCAGGGTTTGGGGATGGCAACCGGCATCCAACCACACTTGGGTACGGGTGCGATCGCCCACCGCCCGCGCCAAGGCGATCGCCTCCGCCAACGCCGTTCCCTCATCCAACAACGAGGCATTGGCCACCGGCAATCCGGTCAACTCACACACCAACGTCTGAAAATTCAGCAACATTTCCAGGCGGCCTTGGGCAATTTCCGCTTGATAGGGGGTATAGCCCGTGTACCAGCCCGGATTTTCGAGGATATTCCGCTGGATCACCGCCGGCGTGTGGCAAGCACTGTAACCCATGCCGATGTAGGAGCGGTACACCTGGTTTTCGGCCGCCATGTCCCGCAGGAGCTGCAACACCTCTGCTTCCGATCGCCCCGCCGGCAACCGCAACGGCTCCCGCTGCCGCAACCCCACCGGCACCGTCTTGTCGATCAGATCCTCCAAGGTCGCACAACCCAACACCTGCAACATGGCGGTGATTTCGTCCATGTTGGGGCCCAAATGGCGACGGGCAAAACCCAGCGGCTCCTGCAACAATTCTTGTTCCAACCCTGACAGCACGGCACCTTCCCCCAAGACCGATTGCCCCATCCTAGCAAGGGCAACTGGCAGCCTGGGGCCAGATCGTAAAGAAATCCTAACCAAACCATAACGTTGCCGTGCGAAAGTTTTAGGTGGCGATGTCAAGGTAAACCATGGGCGATACCATTCCCGGCGTAGTGCTGACACCGTTTCCGGCGGGTGTTCCGGCGACCCTATTCGGCGGCGCCGGCAACGATACCCTCACCGGCGACAGCGGCAATGATGTGTTGTACGGACGAGCGGGCACGGATTTGATGTCGGGGGGCACCGGCAACGATACTCTGTTTGGTGGCCGCGGCAACGATACCGTCTCGGGTCGGGATGGCGACGATGTCTTGGTCGGCGATCGCGACAACGACTTGGTGTTGGGGGGCAACGGCAACGATACCCTGTTTGGCGTGAGCACCACCGCCGACAGCTTTGGCCGGGGGGAAATCGATACCCTCACGGGCGACGCCGGCAGCGATGTGTTTGTGTTGGGAGATAGCCGCCGTGCCTTTTACCTGGGCACCGGTGTACAAGACTATGCTCTGATTACCGACTTCAACCCCGCCACCGACTTTTTGCAAGTCCACGGCGGCAGTGCCTACACGGTAGGTGCCGCCCCGAGCGGTTTGCCCACCGGCGCTGCCCTGTTTGTGGGCAACGATCTGGTGGCCGTTCTGACGGGGGTAGACCCAGCCAACGGCGCCGCCGTTTTGGCCCGCTTCCGCCCCGTTTAAGCATTCCGCTTTTTGAGTAGCTCCTGTAACCTTCTCTTTACCCCAAAACCTGCCCTATGGATCGCAGAACTTTTTTAACGTACTCCCTGGCCGGCGGCGCCATGGTTTGGGCCGGCAGTGCGGTGCCCAGTGCCCTGCAGCCGTTGTTTGAGGCCCAAGCCCAGACCGCCAATTTGGAGGTGTTCCCCCAGAGCGTGGGCGCCGGTGACCCCCGGGCCAACGGTGTGGTGTTGTGGACCCGAGCCCTGCCCCGCACCCGTCCCAGCGCCGCGACGGTGTCTTTCCAGGTCGCCAGCGATGCCAATTTCGGCACCATCGTGTTGTCCGGCACCGCTCAGACCGATCCCACCCGCGACTACACCGTCAAAGTGCAACTGCGCGATCGCCCGGAATTGCGGCCGGCAACGGTTTATTTTTATCGGTTTTTGCTCGACGGCCAAAGCAGTCCGGTGGGCCGATTCAAAACCCTGCCGGCTCCCGGCGATACGGTGAACCGGGTGAATTTTGCCTTTTTGAGTTGCAGCGATTACACCAACGGCTTCTTTAGCGCGTTCCGGTTCTTGGCCGACGAAGACATTGATTTTGTCGTGCATTTGGGAGATGCCATCTACGAAACGGTGTTTGCGCCCACGTTCCAAAACAACCGTCGCCCCATTGAACTGCCCAGCGGCTTGGCTTCGGCGCAGAGCCTCGAAGATTACCGCGCGCTGTACCAGATTTACTACAACGATCCCGATCTGCGGCGGTTGCGGGAACGCCACGCCTTCATCACGATCTGGGACGACCACGAATACGCCAACGACGCTTATCAGGAGTTCAACACCGATACCAACAACCCTGCCCAAAACCGCTCTCCCAATCGCCGGCAAGTCGCCAGCCAAGCCTGGGCAGAATATACGGCTGCGGCGATCGACTTTGACCCGAGCCGTGCCCCCCTCGATGCCATTCAGATTTACCGCAGTTTTGAGATTGGCAACCTGGTGGAATTGGTGATGACCGACGAACGGTTGTACCGGAGCGCGCCCCCCTGCGGTCTGAATACGGCTTTGGCCCCCGGTTGCGCCGCTGTGGTCGATCCCAGCCGCACCATGCTGGGGGCAACCCAACGCCGTTGGTTCCTGGACAAAATCACCCGCTCGCCCCGGACGTGGAAAATTTGGGGCAACGAAGTGATGACCATGCAACTGAAAATCTCCCGGGCGATCGTGAACGGGGCTGGGGTGCCGGGCCTCACGTTGCCGGCAGACTTGTTTGCCACCCTCGATCAATGGGACGGCTACGCCGCGGAACGGACGGAAATTTTCAATGCGTTGCGATCAGCTAATGTGCGCAATTTTGTCACCATCACGGGGGATTTGCACACGTTCATTGCCGGGTATCAGCGCCTCAATTTTGATGGGCCGTTGGCTCCCCGTGCTGTCCCCGCCGATGCGGTGGGGGTGGAGTTCGTCACCGGCTCCATCACCGCGTCCAACTTGGCGGAACAACCCAACCCGTTCAATTTGGACATCAACACCAGCACCCAGTTGCTATCGGCCAGCAACCCCCACTTCCAGTTCTTCAATTCCAACACCCACGGTTACACCCTGATTTCCGTCACCCCCAGTGAACTCATCTGCACGATGAAGGAGGTCAGTACCGTGACGGAGCCTAATGCTACGCTGCGGGTGTTGAAAACCTATCGGGTACCCAACGGCCAAGTGCTGATGCAAGACATCACGGCCTAAACTCCATGGGGGAAGGGCCGAGGGCCCTCACCCCCA
>DMPD01000201.1:0-156 GCA_003456125.1 Cyanobacteria bacterium UBA8156
AGCGGCCAACTGCGCGTCCTCGCCAGCATCGTTGAGCGCTACGGCGACGATGGCAGCGCCGACATCACCACCCGCCAAAACCTGCAATTGCGGGGGATTCGGCTGGAGGATTTTCCGGGGATTTTCCGGCAATTGCGGGCAGTGGGGCTGACCTGT
>DMPD01000201.1:509-4819 GCA_003456125.1 Cyanobacteria bacterium UBA8156
TCGGGCATGGACAACGTGCGCAACCTCACCGCGTCCCCCATGGCCGGTTTGGCTGCCGATGAGTTGTACGACACCCGACCCCTGTTGCAGCAGTTGCAGGATGCCTTGACCAACCACGGCGAAGGCAATCCCGAATTCGCCAACTTGCCCCGCAAATTCAACATCGCGATCGACGGCAGCCGGGAAAACTCGGTGCATGCGGAAATCAACGACATTGCTTTTTTGCCGGCTTTGCGGGAAGGAATCTTCGGGTTCAACGTACTGGTGGGGGGCTTCTTCTCTGGGACGCGGGTGGCGGCGGCGGTGCCCCTCGATGCCTGGGTGTTGCCCACCCAAGTCATTGAGTTGAGCCTGACGATTTTGCGGGTGTATCGGGACAACGGGGCCCGCGCCAGCCGGCAAAAATCCCGGTTGATGTGGTTGTTGGATGAGTGGGGCATCCCCAAATTTCGGGAAGCCGTGGCGGCTCAATTGACGTTTTCGTTGGCGACCGCTGTGCCCGAAGACGAGTACCGTTGGGAGCGGCGGGATTTTGTGGGGGTGTTTCCGCAAAAGCAACCGGGTTTGCATTGCGTGGGGTTGCACGTGCCGGCGGGTCGCCTCACGGCGGAAGATATGTACAGCCTGGCCCGCATTGCCGAAATCTATGGCACCGGTGAACTGCGCCTGACGGTGGAGCAAAACGTATTGGTGCCCCATGTACCGAGCGATCGCCTGGAAATTTTGCCCCAGGAGCCGCTCCTGCAAAAGTTCTCCCTCAATCCGCCGCCGATCCAGCGGGGAGTCGTGTCTTGCACCGGGGCCAAATACTGCGGGTTTGCCTTGATCGAGACCAAAGCCCGGGCCGTGGCGATCGCCGCCGAATTGGATCGCACCGTGGATGTGCCCAAACCGGTGCGGATGCACTGGACGGGGTGCCCCAACTCCTGCGGTCAGCCCCAGGTGGCCGACATTGGGTTGATGGGAGCCAAAGCCCGCAAAGACGGCAAAGTGGTGGAGGGGGTCAACATCTACCTAGGGGGCAAAGTCGGGCCCGATGCCCATTTGGGGGAATGCGTGGCCAAAGCCGTGCCCTGCGATGACCTGGTTCCTGTTTTGCAAGACCTTTTGGTGCGTTGTTTTGCGGGGCAGCCCAAGCCGGGCATCACCTTGGTGCCGCCGGCCGTGGTGGTGATGCCGCCCACACCACACCACGAAGTGGCCCCTGCGCCCGAAGCACCGGTGCCAACCCGGCAAGTCCTCTTTGGGCGATCGGGCAAAGAGGTGCTGTGGGAAGGTCGGTTGTCGTTGTTGGAACTGGCCGAAAAAGCCGGTTTGGAGGCCCCCAGCGACTGCCGCAGCGGCAACTGTGGTACCTGCAAACAGCGACTAACCGCCGGTCAGGTCACCTACTTCCAGGAACCCAATGCCCTCAGTGAGGAGGAACAAGCAGCGGGCTTTGTCCTGACTTGCAGCAGCCACCCCGCGACCCCGACCGTCCAACTGGACTGGTAGGCAGATTTTCAAGCAACGTTGTACACCTAATTTTTTGTATATTTGTGAGGTCTGGCATGAGTTCTTTCTCGCGACGCAAGTTTTTGGCTACCGCTGGTGTAACGACCCTGGGCACCCTACTGGCCCGGGGGTGTGGCAGTTCCGAACCCCCCGCACCATCGGCCACCGAAACCCTAGCACCGGCACCGACTGCCAATGTTAATCCTGCGGATGCGCCGGAAACTCCCAAGGCCAAGCTGGGATTCATTGCCCTGACTGACGCCGCGCCGTTGGTAATTGCCAAAGAAAAGGGATTGTTCGACAAGTACGGCATGACCGAAGTAGAAGTCACGAAACAGGCTTCGTGGGCGGTCACCCGAGACAACCTGGTATTGGGTTCGGATGGGGGCGGCATTGACGGGGCCCATATTTTGAGCCCCATGCCCTACCTGATTTCCGAAGGGATTGTCACCAACGGCAAGAAAGTACCCATGTACATCTTGGCCCGGTTGAACCTGAACGGCCAGGGCATTTCCCTCAGCAATGCTTTCAAGGACAAGAACGTGACTTTGGACAGTGCGCCCCTCAAGGGGGCGCTGAAGAAAGTGGCGGTGACTTTTCCGGGGGGCACTCACGACATGTGGATGCGGTACTGGCTGTCTGCGAGCGGCATTGAACCGGTGAAAGATGTGGACGTGATTGTGGTACCGCCGCCCCAGATGGTGGCCAACGTCAAAGCCGGCGCGATGGACGCTTTCTGTGTCGGCGAACCTTGGCCGCTGCAAACGGTAAACCAGGATGTGGGGTACACCGCCATCACCACCGGTGAATTCTGGAAGGATCACCCAGAGAAAGCGTTTGCGATGCGGGGGGACTGGGTGGACAAAAACCCCAAGGCCACCAAGGCCTTGTTGATGGCAGTACAGGAAGCCCAGCAGTGGTGCGACAATCCCAGCAATTACGAAGAGATGTGCCAAATTGTGGGCCGCGACGAGTGGTTCAAAGTACCGGTAACCGACATTTTGGATCGCACCAAGGGAAACTTTGACATGGGCAATGGTCGGAAGCTGGAAAACAGCGATTTGCGCCAGATCTACTGGAACCGCAACGCTTCCTATCCCTTCAAGAGCCACGATTTGTGGTTTCTCACCGAAAACATCCGCTGGGGGTATTACCCCGCCGATACGGACACGAAAAAACTCGTGGATGCAGTCAATCGAGAAGACCTGTGGCGCGAAGCAGCCAAGGCCTGGGGTCAAGAAGCCGCAATTCCCGCCAGTACTTCGCGGGGGGTGGAGACCTTTTTTGACGGGGTGAAGTTCGATCCGGAAAACCCCAAGGCCTATTTGGATGGCCTCAAAATCAAATCCTTGAAGGCTTAAGGTGATGACCCGTTATTGTAGAACTCTAGGAGGAAACCGATGACCGTCGCATCAACTGCTGTGGCCCCCAACCGCTCTGTAGCGATAAAGGATTGGCTGCAAAAGCTGGGACCTCAGTTTCTGCCGCCCTTGTTGCTGCTGGTGGTGGTGGTGTTTGGGTGGCAAGTCTTGTGTTCGGGCGACAAGCCGCGCCTGCCGCCCCCCACGGCCATTCTCAAGGATTCTTGGAAACTGATTGCCGATCCTTTTTTTGATCGCGGCGGTATGAACAAAGGACTGGCGTTGCAAATTTGGGAAAGCCTGCGCCGGGTGGCGGTTGGGTATACGTTGGCGGCTCTGGTCGGCATTGGCGGCGGCATTGCGATCGGCACCAACAAACTGTTGTTCCGGGCTTGCGACCCGTTTTTTCAGATTTTGCGGACGATTCCGCCGTTGGCGTGGTTGCCCATTGCATTGGCTACTTTTCGCCAAGTAGAGCCTTCGGCGATTTTTGTGATTTTCATCACGGCGGTCTGGCCGGTGTTGATCAACACGGCGGTGGGGGTGCAGGAGGTACCGCAGGATTATCGGAACGTGGCGCGGGTGTTGCAGTTGCCCCGCCTGCAATACTTCTGGACGATTTTGCTGCCCTCGGCGGCGCCCTACATTTTTACCGGAATGCGCATTGCCGTGGGGTTGTCTTGGTTGGCGATCGTGGCGGCGGAAATGTTGACGGGCGGGGTGGGCATTGGCTTTTTCATCTGGGATTCCTACAACAGCTCTCGCATGTCCGATCTGATTGTGGCCTTGGTCTACGTCGGGGTGGTGGGCTTTGTGTTGGACAAGGCCATCTACTACTTGGGCAAGGTGGTGGTGCAATCGGATGGAACTTGATCTGGGTTTGGATGCAAAGCGGGAGCAGGCAATGCCGATGTTGAATTCGATGGACCCTACCTCTGTGCCGGTGGCTCCGCCCGTCGATTTTTTGACCTTGACGGGATTGACCAAGGTTTACCCGACGCCCCGCGGGCCCTTCACCGTTTTGGATGGCATTGATTTGACGGTGGCGGAGGGGGAGTTCATCTCAATTATTGGCCACTCCGGTTGCGGCAAATCCACGCTGCTGAACATGGTGGCGGGCTTTACCAAGCCGACCACGGGGGAAATTCGGGTGCAGTCCAAGTTGGTGACCAAGCCCGGGCCCGATCGCATGGTGGTTTTCCAAAATTACTCGCTGTTGCCTTGGCTTTCGGTACACGACAACATTGATTTGGCGGTGAAGTCGGTTTACCCAAACCTCAGCAAAACCCAACGATGTGAGGTTGTGGAAGAGCACTTGGAGATGGTGGGTTTGACGGAAGCCGCCCGCAAGAAACCCCGGCAGATTTCGGGGGGGATGCGGCAACGGGTGGCGATCGCCCGGGCCTTGGCCATTCGTCCCCAAGTATTGATTTTGGATGAACCCTTTGGCGCCCT
>DMPD01000254.1:0-5787 GCA_003456125.1 Cyanobacteria bacterium UBA8156
GGGCTGCTTCTTCAAAGGCATATTCGGGTTCGGGGGGCGCAAACCGCGGCAGCTCGATGGGCTTCGGGGGAGATTTGGGGGAAACCGATTCCGGACGTGGCTCGACGGGTTTGGGCAGTGCCGATTCTGGGCGGAGCTCGCGGGGCATAAAATGTAGGCGATCGGGTTGCAGGGTCAGGGCGATCGCCTGTTCGGTGCGGGCGGCGGCTTGGACGGGGGTCAGGGGGCCCACCGGGTACAAACTCACGGTACCCACCAACACTTGGCTATCGCCGGTGGGGGGTAAATGAATCGTCAGGGCAAAGGGCAGGGGGCCTTCCCCAGAGAAAATGGGCTGCCGGTAGCGGATTTTGACCTCCAGGGTCTGGGGATCCCGCAACACCAATTCCACTTCACCGGGCACGGCGGCTACCCCGGTCACCGTCAATGTCCCCCGACGCTCCACCAAAAACTGGGCTTGATCCAACGACAACAACGCCCGGAGGGGGGGCGGGGTAAAGGCCGCAGCCACCTCCGCGACCGCTTGTTCTTCGAGGTGGACGACCCCCAAGGCGGCCGTCAAGGCACTGTCGGATAAATCCTGGGTTAAATCGGGCATTGGGGCCGCCGTTGGCTCCCCATCCTCTGCGGCCAAAGGCTCCAGTTCCCCACTGGCCGACACCACCTCCAACCGCAACGCCGCCGACCAGCGATCGGGGCGATCGGCTAACCGGCAAGTCACTTCCCACAACCCCGGCGTAAACTGGGTATAGGGCAATACAATCAACAATCCCTCATCATTGACCCGTTTGGTGAGTCGCTGATCCAGGGGGGGATACGTACTGTAGGCCGGCGGCCGGTAGAGAATGTGCAGGGCGATCGCCCGGCCAGACAAACTAGAATGGGCCGCCAAGCGATAACTGCCCGTCAAAATTTCCGCCGTGGGCGCATCCAGCGGGAGCCAGGACGTATCGTTTCTTTTTTGCAACAAGAACGTCCAAGTTTCCATCACCGACTGCCCACGCTGTCCGCATTGTATAACCTTGGGGAAGCCTTAGGAAGCAGCAACAACCGGCGTACCCTGGCGGTAGACCAAATCGTCGAGCACGATATCAAATTCGCGCCGCTCTTGGTCGTAGTGCAGGGTATAGGTCAGCGGGTAATACTTGCTGGTGGGGTAGTATTTGGGCTGGGACAAGGTTTCGCGGTACTCTTCTTTTTTCAAGAGGTAGTCACGGGTGATCATTGGTTCCCAAAACAACACCCGCCCATCGTGGGAACCAAACAAAAAGATGTTCTCGAATTGCCCTGGTTTCAGTTGCGATGAGCTGAAATCGGCCCAATGGATACCCATGCGCGGTTCAAGGGTACCGTAGGCCATCTGGTAATGGGTTGGCATATAGCCCGCCGGCGGCTTTTTGTGACCCTGCAATACCGTCGCCGCACTCACCTTGGCAATGTTGTGCCGGTACGCCGGCGACTCCATGTAGAAGTGAACGTCGTAATGCCCCTCCGTGAAAATGTTTTGGGGGGCATGGCCAAAGGGATTCCAGTTGAACCCCATGTGGGTGTAAGCGGTTTCGGCCGCTTCGGGGGGAAACAGCAGTTCGTACTCAAACGTATCGTGACCGATCCAATCCATCAATTTGAGGCGGGTGGCGGCCTGGTCGTTTTCGTGTCCGGTATCGCCATCATCCGGCAAATTGTACAGGCCCCCCTCGGTCAGGGTCACACCAATCCGGGTGGGATGGCCTGCATCATTGTGGGTCACCCAGACCCGCACATACCCCTTACCGATTTTGAGTTCGTCACCGGTGTAGAGGGTTTCGCCGCGGGCGGCCGCCTGTTGTTTTTGCAAAGCAATGTTGGCGGCGGTGGCATAGACCGGTGGCGCTTCGGGAGCCAAAAGCTCTACTTCGCTGGTGTCGGGGGCCGAATCGGCGATCGCCGGTTGCCATGCTCCACCCCACAGACCCAGGATCAAACTCAAAACCACCAAGAGTTTACACAATGTTTGCATGGATTTTTTCCAAGTCCTTAGCCTAGCTTATCAAAGACCAACCGTCTTGTAGCGGGGAAACCGCTACCCTAAAAGTAGCGAGCTTGGGGAAGGCAAACGTGCGGGAATTTTGGCAGAACCTGACCCCCTGGTTGGATACACCTTTGCTGGTATTGGGCAATGCCTCGGTCACCTTGCGGGGTTTGGTGGCGACGGGTTTCGTGTTGGTAGGCACTTGGGCCGGGGCGCGTTTTTTGCGGGGATTGGTGTCTCGATCGCTGCATCGGGCCCTGGGTATGGAGCGGGGGCCCAGGGAAGCGGTGGCTTCGATTTCCTATTATGTGGCGTGGACGGTCGGGGCGATCGTTGTGTTGCAGACAGCGGGCATCGATTTAAGCTCCTTAACGGTATTTGCTGGGGTGGTAGGAATCGGCTTTGGCTTGGGGGTGCAAAACCTAGCCAGCAATTTTGTCAGCGGCTTGGTGTTGTTGTTCGAGCAGACCATCCGCGTCGGCGACTACATCGAACTGGAGGGGACGGCCGGCACCGTCGAAAAAATCTCCATTCGCTCTACCCTATTGCGCACGGTGGACGATACCTTTGTGATTCTGCCCAATCAATACCTGATTCAAAACCAAACCATCAATTGGAGCTACGGCAGCCACGAGGTACGGGTGCATTTAGAGGTGGGTGTGGCCTACGGCACCGATCCGTTGGTATTGACCGAAGCCCTGCTGGCGGCGGCCCGCAGCGAGCCCCGGGTGTTGTCTTTTCCCGAACCCCAGGTCTGGCTGGCCGATTTCGGCAACAACGTCTTGAATTTTCGGTTGTTGTTTTGGATCGATCGCCCCCGGGAAGCCCAACCCATCCGCAGCGCTTTGCGGTTTCAGATCGAGCGGGAGTTTCGGCACCGGGGCATCGAGATTCCGTTCCCCCAACTGGATGTGCACCTGCACCGCCCCCCAGTCTCCAAAGAGAGTGAAACCACCGGTAAAGGCGATCGCCTGCCCCACTTGGATCGCTTGATGGCTCCGCCCAAAACAACTGGGTTGCGCCCTGGCCGCAAATCGCTGCGGGAGTTGTTGCAGCGGGCTCCCTACTTCGAGAATTGTCGCGAAGAAGAGCTGTTGGCCTTGGTGGCCAGCGGTTACCGGCAAAATTTCTCCGCGCAAACCTACATCTGTCGGGAAGGGGAAGCCAGCGAGACGTTTTACATCATCCTGTCGGGTTCGGCAGAAGTGTTTTTGGAACGCACCCAACACCGAATTGCGGTGCTCAACGAAGGGGAATTCTTTGGGGAAATGTCGGTACTATTGGGATTGCCTCGCACCGCCAGCGTGAAAACCCTCGAAGAAACCACGGTGTTTGTGTTGGCGCGGCCCCATTTGCAAAGGTTGCTGGAAAACAACGCCCGCCTTTCCGAAGAAGTAGCGCAAAAGATCGCCGAGCGCCAACAGGTTTTGCAGGACTTGGGAATTTTGCCCGATCCCAGCGACAGCAAAGAAGATACAACTCCCCTAGAGTGGGTACGGCAGCGCCTCAACCTGATCTTTGGCTTGCAGGTGGGGCGTTAGGTACCGATCCGACCCGACAAAGGGGAACTAGCCGCCGCCACGGGTTGCACCGGAATCCGGCCCGCCTGGAACCCCTGCCGACCGGCGATCGTGGCTTGGGCCATGGCTTGGGCCATCAACACCGGATCCTGAGCCTTGGCGATCGCCGTGTTGATCAACAACGCCGCAGCCCCCATCTCCATGGCTCCACAGGCTTCGCTGGGAGTGCCAATGCCCGCATCCACCACCACCGGAATGCGAGACTGCTCGATGATGATGGCGATATTGGCAGCATTTTTAAGACCTTGGCCGGAACCAATTGGAGATCCCAAGGGCATCACCGTGGCACAGCCCGCTTCTTCGAGAGCTTTGGCCAACAATGGATCGGCGTTGATGTAGGGGAGCACCGCAAACCCCTCGGCAATCAATTTCACGGCCGCTTGGTAGGTGGCCAGCGGATCGGGCAACAAGTATCGGGTATCGGGAATCACTTCCAACTTCACAAAATTGTTGTCTTCTTGGCCCAACACCTTGGCCATTTCCCGACCCAAGCGGGCCACCCGAATCGCCTCGTCGGCCGTAGCACACCCCGCCGTATTGGGCAACAGCCAATAGCGCGACCAGTCCAAAGCCGTAGCCAGTCCCTCGTGACCGCGATCGCCGCTTTGCACCCGCCGCACCGCTACCGTTACGATCTGACTCCCGCTGGCGGCGATCGCCCGTTGCATGGTCGGCACATCGCTGTATTTGCCCGTACCCACCATCAACCGGGAAGAAAACGTGCGTCCGGCTACCATCCAGCTATCCTGAAGATCGGACGAAAGATCGGAAATGTGGGGCTGGGGGATTGGGTCAGAAACCATAGCAGCATCCCTCGCAGAAAACGGAGCTTATCGTAGCATGGGCAAAATTGTGATTGGCGTGGTGGGGCCAGGGGCCGCCGCCACCGAACAAGACCGCGAAAACGCTTTTCAGTTGGGTCGGGGCATTGGGGCCGCCGGCTGGGTGGTGTTGACCGGGGGCATGGCCGTGGGCGTGATGGATGCCGCTTTGCAGGGGGCCAACAGCGTGGGCGGTTTAACGGTTGGGATGCTGCCCCATGCCCACCGTCATGGCGCGGCCAAGGCGATCGACCTGGCCATTCTGACCGACTTGGGAAGCGCCCGCAACAACGTCCTGGTTCTGTCCAGCCAGGTAGTGGTGGCCTGCGGCATGAGCCTGGGCACGGCTTCCGAAGTAGCCCTGGCCCTCAAAGCCCAGCGTCCGGTCGTTTTGCTGGGGGTTTCGCCCCTCACTGCTCAGTTTTTTCAACAGTGGGACGATGGGCTGCTCACGATCGCCACGGGCCCTGCCGAAACCATTACGGCCATCGGCAAACTTTTCGCTGGCCGGGACGCGAACGGGTAAGATAAAGGGAGGGTACGCAGAGGGCCGAATCCATGCAGAGTACGCTGGCCGCACTCCGTCAACAACTGCTGTTGACCAAACAGTGTCCGGGGTGTTACCTCGAAAATATCAACCTGATTTACGCCAGCCTGAGCAGCGGCAATTTGAAGGGAGCCAACCTCAGCGGTGCCAACCTCAGCAGCTCGGATCTGCGGGAAGCCGATGTCAGCAATGCAGAATTGGTCTACACCATTCTCATCGGGGCCTATTTGATTGGGACTAACCTCAGTACGAGCAACCTCAGCGGTGCCTACCTAACCGGCGCCAATTTGCGGGGGGCAAACCTCAGCCAGGCAGACCTCAAAGGCGCTGACCTCCGGGAGACGGTATTGCGCAATGTGGTTTTCAACGGGGCAAACCTCACGGGTGCCAACCTCTCCCATGCAGATGTGATTTATGCCAGCCTTGAGGGGGTCGATCTGCGCCAAGCAAACCTGGCGGGGGCGGATCTCATCTATGCCAACCTGCGGGGAGCAGATCTGCGGGGGGCGAACCTCAGCGGCGCGAATCTCAGTGGGGCCGATCTCAGCGAAGCAGACCTCCGGGAAGCCCTTTTGCCCAAAGCGAAACTCAGCAATGCCAACTTGTCCCACGCCAACCTCAGTGAGGCGATTTTGCCCAAGTCTAGCCTCATTGGGGCCGATCTCACCGGTGCTTCCCTCAACGATGCGGTGTTGACCAAGGCCACGCTCATTGGGGCCAATCTCACCGACTGCAATTTTGTCGGGGCGACCATGCCCGATGGTCTGGAATATCAGTCGGGCCCCGTCAGCCTCATGGGCAAACGATAAGTTACGGGGTAAGTTACGG
>DMPD01000254.1:6135-7392 GCA_003456125.1 Cyanobacteria bacterium UBA8156
GTTACGGGGTAAGTTACGGGGTGCCCCGTCCCTTGCGCGTTCGGGGTTGTTTGGGGAGGGCCGCACTTTTGGCAGAACCCCCTTGTAGTTGCTCGATCGCCCGTTGCACGGTTGCCACCTGGTCTTGCAATTGATGCACTTGGGCTTGGAGTTGGCGCACTTGAGTTTGGAGCTGGTGCACCTCCCCGGCCAAATCGGGTGCGGCTGGTAACAACCGGGCGGTTGGGGTGCCCAGTTGTGCTACCAAATCTTGCCACCGCCGGGCGGTCTTGCCAAAGTGGGCACAGGCGGCTTTGAGGGTGCCAAATTCCCGCTTCAGCCGATCCACATCCCAGGCTGCCAAATCCCCTTGCACCATCTCGCTCACTTCCGAAATCAGGCGATCGTGGTTTTGGGCGATCTGGGCCGCCGCCCCCAAGATCCGGGCCGTTGCTTTGATTTGTACTTCCCGCTCGGCGGTGAGGCGATCGGCCACCTCCCGCAGGCGATCGCCCATGGTGCCCATTATTCGCGCAAAATCTCCTGAATGGCTTGCCAAATTTTCTGGAATTTTTCCAACAGGTTTTTTGGGGAAGTGGCTTCCGAATCCAACCCGTTCACCAGGTTTTGAATGCGATCCATGCGGCCGGCAATGGTCTGCAACGTGGCCACCGCTTCCCCTTCCCGCACCATAGACTGCTGGAGCACTTGCACCATATCGGCAATTTCTTTCTTCAGCTTGTCATTCTCGGCCTTGCGGCGGGTTTCCCATCCCTTGATGCTGGCTTTGGAGCGGCGCTCGAATTTGAGTTCGTCCCGCACCTGTTGCAATTCCTGCTGACTTTGTTGGTACAACGTCCGAAATTGCTGCTGCCCGGCGATCGCCTCTTGGTATTGCCAAGCCCAAAGCTGTTGATCTTCCTGGGCCGCTTGCACCACACACAGGGCATTCCAGGCCCGCTGCCGCTCCCGCTGTACTTGCCGCTCCAGGTCGTGCCACACCACCGTTTCCCACACCTGGGTCTCGGCTTGTGTTTGCTGCAGCCGTCCTTCAAGCTCTTGCTTCATGCTGCGCAACGTCTTGTTGCTCTGCTGCAACTCTTGAAACGATGGGGGCTCTGGTACTTTGGGCTTGGGATCGTCTTTTGGGCGAATGAGCGGTTTCATAGCCACCTTGGGAACTATCTCAATATTTTCTTAAGCATACCGAAAAAAGAACCCGCCAACGGTTCCGGTTAAGCAACAGGGCTTAATTTTTGCAAAATTTTGCTTTGCGAT